>NZ_JAFKPJ010000008.1:0-254984 GCF_019633765.1 Bacteroides sp. 11BF | reverse complement strand
GACTTGTTTTTGGGTATAAGCAATATCCCCTGATAACCTTTTTATCGGCTTCATCCCATATACTCCTGACTCAATCTTCATTTTTCCGGTTTTATCATAATTCAATGTTTGATGTATTATCAGACTGTTTATCTTTGCCATCATCTGAAAAGATGAAACGGGAAGATAAATGTGTCGGGATCGTCATAACCTTTACTTTTAGGCGCTTCTTTTCGCGATTACGAACAGTTTTCTTCCTCTTTTCTCTTTTTTTATCAGATTGAATTTTGTACTTTTGGCGAGAATCTGATGAGAAACACTTAGATATTATAATATAAACTTCTAAATAGTCCGTGAATATGGAAAACAAAATTCAAGAGTTGACCGATAAGATTTATCGCGAAGGCGTCGAAAAAGGTAATGAAGAAGCCCGCCGTCTTATTGCGAATGCTCAGGAAGAAGCTAAAAAAATCGTTGAAGATGCCCATAAAGAAGCTGAATCAATTATTGCCACCTCTCGTAAATCTGCCGATGAACTGACAGAGAATACCAAATCAGAGTTGAAACTGTTTGCCGGTCAGGCAGTAAATGCGTTGAAATCAGAAATAGCCACTATGGTAACTGATAAAATTGTGACCGCACCGGTAAAGGAGTTTGCACAGAATAAAGATTTTCTGAGTGCTTTTATCGTAGCTCTGGCTTCCAAATGGAGCGTAGACGAGCCGATTATCATCTCAACTTCTGATGCGGAATCTTTAAGAAAGTATTTTGCGGCCAATGCTAAAGCATTGTTAGACAAAGGTGTTACCATAGAACAAGTGAATGGTATTAAGGCATTGTTTTCTGTATCTCCTGCAGACGGTTCATATAAAGTGAATTTCGGAGAAGAGGAATTTATGAATTACTTTAAAGCATTCCTGCGTCCTCAGTTGGTAGAAATGTTATTCTAAAGGGATGCGTTATGAGTAAATATTATTACTTGGTAGCCGGTTTGCCGGAACTCACACTTGAGGACAGTAAGCTGAGCTATACAGTAGCTGATTTTAAAACGGAAATTTACACGGGCTTGTCAGCTTCAGATCAAAAATTAATTGATCTGTTTTATTTGAAGTTTGATAATGCCAATGTACTGAAGCTTCTGAAAGATAAAGAAGCCGCCATTGATACCCGGGGAAATTTCTCCGCGGAGGAACTTGCTGAATATATCTCTGTTCTTAAAGAAGGAGGAGAAATCAGTACTAAAGAATTTCCTGCATATCTTGCTACTTTCATTTCCGACTATTTCAATACTCCGGCAGAGAATGCTGTTTTACTGGAAGATCATCTGGCTGCACTTTATTATGATTATGCAATGAAATGCGGAAATAAGTTTGTGGCTTCCTGGTTCGAATTCAATCTTACAATTAACAATATCCTTGTGGCATTGACCGCTCGGAAGTATAAATGGGATGTTGCCCGCAATATAGTGGGTGATACGGAAATATGTGAGGCTTTGCGAACTTCCGGAGCTCGTGATTTCGGGCTTTCCGGTGAAGTGGATTTTCTGGATCAGTTAGTGAAAATCAGTGAAATAACAGAACTGGTAGAACGCGAGAAGAAGTTGGATGCTTTACGGTGGAACTGGATGGAGGAAGCTATTTTCTTCAACTATTTTACCATCGAACGTATTTTTGCTTTCTTATTGAAACTGGAAATGATTGAACGTTGGATCTCTTTGGATAAGGAAAGAGGAAATCAACTGTTCTGCAGTATCATAGAGTCACTGAAGAATGAAGTGCAAATTCCCGCAGAATTCAGGTAATCCTGCCAAACTCGGATAAATAAATTAAAAAAATATATGGCAACAAAAGGAACTGTTAGTGGCGTTATTGCCAACATGGTGACCCTCGTCGTTGATGGACCGGTAGCTCAAAATGAGATTTGTTATATCTCAACCGGTGGCGATAAATTAATGGCGGAGGTGATTAAGGTCGTAGGTACACATGTATATGTTCAGGTGTTCGAAAGCACTCGTGGATTGAAAGTGGGAGCCGAAGCCGAATTTACCGGACACATGCTTGAGGTGACCTTAGGTCCCGGTATGTTATCGAAGAATTACGATGGTCTGCAAAACGACCTTGATAAGATGGATGGCGTATTCCTGAAGAGAGGACAATATACCTATCCGTTGGATAAAGAAAGTGTATGGCATTTTGTTCCCCTTGTCAATGTAGGGGATAAAGTGGAAGCATCTGCCTGGTTAGGACAGGTGGATGAAAACTTCCAGCCATTGAAGATCATGGTACCTTTCACGCAGAAAGGTGTTTGCACGGTGAAATCGATTGTACCTGAAGGCGATTATAAGATTGAGGACGTAATTGCTGTTTTGGTAGACGAAGAGGGAAACAACGTTGAAGTGAATATGATTCAAAAGTGGCCGGTAAAAAGGGCTATGACGAATTATAAAGAAAAACCGCGTCCGTTTAAATTGCTTGAAACCGGTGTACGTGTGATTGACACTGTCAATCCGATAGTAGAGGGGGGGACAGGATTTATTCCCGGTCCGTTCGGTACAGGTAAAACCGTACTTCAGCATGCTATCTCTAAACAGGCAGAGGCCGATATTGTGATCATTGCCGCCTGCGGTGAACGTGCGAACGAGGTTGTGGAAATATTTACTGAGTTCCCAGAACTGGTGGACCCACATACGGGACGTAAGCTGATGGAGCGTACCATTATTATTGCCAATACTTCGAACATGCCGGTAGCGGCCCGTGAAGCTTCTGTGTATACGGCTATGACGATTGCCGAATATTATCGTGCGATGGGATTGAAGATCCTGTTGATGGCAGACTCTACTTCCCGTTGGGCACAGGCATTGCGTGAGATGTCGAACCGTATGGAAGAGTTGCCCGGACCGGATGCATTCCCGATGGACTTGTCCTCAATCATTTCTAACTTCTACGGTCGTGCAGGTTATGTAAAACTGAATAACGGTGAGAGTGGTTCTATTACCTTTATCGGTACGGTATCTCCTGCCGGAGGTAACCTGAAGGAACCTGTGACTGAAAATACTAAAAAGGTAGCTCGTTGTTTCTATGCGCTGGAGCAGGATCGTGCCGATAAGAAGCGCTATCCGGCTGTGAATCCGATCGACTCTTATTCTAAATATATCGAATATCCTGAATTTGAGGCATACATTGCCGAACACATCAACGACGAATGGATCGGTAAAGTGAATGAGATCAAAACGCGTTTGCAGCGTGGTAAGGAAATTGCCGAGCAGATCAACATCTTGGGTGATGACGGTGTGCCGGTAGAATATCATGTCATTTTCTGGAAGTCGGAGTTGATTGATTTCGTTATATTGCAACAGGATGCATTCGATGAAATTGACGCCGTTACTCCGATGGAGCGCCAGGAAGCTATCTTGAACATGGTGATAGACATCTGTCATACGGAATTTGAGTTTGACAACTTTAATGGGGTTATGGACTACTTCAAGAAGATGATTAACATCTGCAAGCAAATGAACTATTCAAAGTTCAAATCGGAACAATATGAAGGTTTCCAGAAGCAATTGAAGGAGTTGGTTGCCGAGAGAAGTGTCAAATAGTGGATTGTAACTAAATTGTAAATAATAACATGGCTACAAAAGCATTTCAAAAAATATATACTAAGATTACTCAGATTACCAAAGCTACCTGCTCGCTGAAAGCTACAGGGGTAGGTTATGATGAGTTGGCCACTGTGAATGGTAAACTGGCTCAGGTTGTAAAGATAGCCGGTGACGAAGTGACTTTGCAGGTGTTTGAGGGTACGGAAGGTATCCCGACCAATGCTGAAGTGGTATTTCTGGGTAAATCGCCTACGCTGAAAGTAAGCGAGCAACTGGCCGGACGTTTTTTCAACGCCTTTGGTGATCCTATCGACGGAGGACCGGAGATTGAAGGACAGGAAGTCGAGATCGGAGGCCCTTCTGTGAATCCGGTACGCCGTAAACAACCTTCAGAACTGATTGCAACCGGTATTGCCGGTATCGACTTGAATAATACCCTGGTTTCCGGTCAGAAGATTCCTTTCTTCGCCGATCCGGACCAACCGTTTAACCAAGTGATGGCGAACGTAGCATTGCGTGCGGAAACAGATAAAATCATTCTGGGAGGTATGGGTATGACAAACGATGACTACCTGTATTTTAAGAATGTATTCTCCAATGCCGGTGCGCTCGACCGTATCGTCAGTTTTGTGAATACCACGGAGAACCCTCCGGTAGAACGTCTGCTGGTACCGGATATGGCTTTGACTGCGGCTGAATATTTCGCAGTACAGCACAATCAGAAAGTATTGGTTCTGCTGACTGATATGACTTCGTATGCCGATGCTTTGGCTATCGTGTCGAACCGTATGGATCAGATTCCTTCGAAAGACTCTATGCCGGGCTCTCTTTATTCGGACCTTGCTAAAATCTACGAAAAAGCGGTACAGTTCCCCGATGGTGGTTCCATCACAATTATTGCTGTGACTACGTTGTCCGGCGGTGATATCACGCATGCCGTACCCGATAACACCGGTTATATCACCGAAGGACAGTTGTTCCTGCGTCGTGATAGCGATATTGGTAAGGTTATTGTCGATCCGTTCCGTTCATTGTCCCGTCTGAAACAGTTGGTAACCGGTAAGAAGACCCGTAAGGACCATCCACAGGTGATGAATGCTGCGGTACGTCTGTATGCCGATGCCGCTAACGCCAAGACGAAGTTGGAGAATGGTTTTGACCTGACCAATTATGACGAACGTACTTTAGCTTTTGCCAAGGACTACTCCAATCAGTTGCTTGCCATCGACGTCAATCTGGATACGACAGAAATGCTGGATGTGGCATGGGGATTGTTCGGCAAATATTTCCGTCCGGAAGAAGTGAATATCAAGAAGGAACTGGTAGATCAGTATTGGAAAAAATAGTAAATAAACGAGATGGCTATAAAGTTTCAATATAACAAAACCTCCCTTCAGCAGCTCGAGAAGCAACTGAAAGTGCGGGTGCGTACCCTCCCGATTATTAAAAATAAGGAGAGTGCCCTTCGCATGGAAGTGAAGCGCTGTAAAAGCGAAGCTGCCGATCTGGAGGAAAGGCTGGAAAAACAAATCCAGGCTTATGAAGCCACGTTCGCACTTTGGAATGAGTTTGACACCTCATTGATAAAAGTAAATGATGTTCATCTTGGTATCAAAAAAATAGCCGGTGTAAGGGTGCCTTTACTCGAGAATGTAGATTTCGAGATTCGTCCGTACAGCCTGTTTAATGCTCCCAAATGGTATGCCGATGGTATACATTTGCTTAAGGAGTTGGCGCATACCGCTATAGAGCGTGAGTTTACGCTGGCCAAGCTGGGCTTGTTAGAACATGCGAGGAAAAAGACCACTCAGAAAGTTAATCTTTTTGAGAAGGTACAGATACCTGGTTATCAGGATGCTTTGCGTAAGATAAAACGCTTCATGGAAGATGAGGAGAATTTGTCTAAGTCGTCGCAAAAGATTCTGAAATCACAGCAAGAAAAAAGGAAGGAGGCAGAGGCATGATTACAAAAATGAAGAAACTCACATTCCTGGTTTATCATAAGGAGTACGAAGCTTTTCTGAACAGTCTTCGGGAACTCGGAGTCGTTCATATTGTGGAGAAACAGCAGGGAGCGGCTGAGAATGCCGAGTTACAGGATAACATCCGTCTTTCTGCCCGTCTTGCCGCCGCATTGAAATTGTTACAGAACCAGAAACATGGGAAAGATGCGGTCATTGCAACCCATGGAGGCAGTGCTGAACGTGGTCTACAGGTGCTTGACGAAATAGATGCTCTGCAAACCGAACATAGTAAACTGTTGCAACAGCAGCAAATCTGCGGAAAGGAAAAAGATGCCTTGGAAGCCTGGGGCGATTTTGAACCGGGAGGCATACAGCGGTTGAAAGATGCCGGTTATGTGGTCGGATTCTATACTTGTCCCGAAGGTAACTACAAAGAAGAATGGGAAGCGGAATATAATGCAATGGTTATTTGCCGTATTTCTTCAAAGGTCTTTTTCGTCACCGTGACCAAAGACGGAGAAGAAGTCGATCTGGATGTAGAGCAAGCTAAACTGCCGTCGCAGTCATTGGCGCAACTTGAAATGCAGTATACCAATACCGGGATTGCACTTGAAGAGAATGAAAAGAAGTTGGTTGCTTTGTCTGAAACCGACATACCTTCGCTGAAGGAGGCTTTGAAACAGGTGCAGACTGAAATAGAATTCTCAAAGGTCGTTTTAAGTACGGAGCAGACTGCCGGTGATAAATTGATGTTGCTTGAAGGATGGGCTCCTGCTGCCAGTAAGGTTGAAATCGAAGCCTATCTGAATGACGCACATGTTTATTACGAGATCACAGACCCGACACCGGAAGACAATGTTCCGATTGAACTGAACAACAAAGGCTTCTTTGCCTGGTTTGAGCCGATTTGCAAATTGTACATGTTGCCGAAATATAACGAACTGGACTTGACGCCGTTCTTTGCTCCGTTCTTTATGATCTTTTTCGGACTTTGCCTGGGAGATTCCGGATATGGCTTGTTCCTGTTTGTGGGGGCTACCGCTTACCGTTTGCTGGCAAAGAAACTGAGTCCGTCGGCCAAATCAATCATCTCTCTGATTCAGATACTGGCTACTTCCACTTTCTTCTGCGGATTGCTGACCGGAACCTTCTTCGGTGCCAATATTTACGACCTGCCCTGGCCGTTCATCCAGCGCCTGAAGAGTGCAGTCTTTATGGATAATAATGACATGTTCCAGCTCTCACTGATTTTGGGTGCGGTGCAGATTCTGTTCGGTATGGTATTGAAGGCTGTCAATCAGACCATCCAGTTTGGCTTCAAATACGCCATTGCGACGATCGGGTGGATCATTCTCCTGTTATCGTTGGCTTTTTCGGCGCTGTTGCCGAAAGTGATGCCGATGGGAAGTACCGTACATCTGATCATTATGGGCATTGCCGGTATTATGATTTTCCTGTTCAACAGTCCTGGAAAGAATATCTTTCTTAATATCGGACTGGGTTTATGGGATTCTTATAACATGGCAACGGGGCTGTTGGGTGACGTTCTTTCATACGTGCGTTTATTCGCTCTGGGATTGTCAGGAGGAATTCTTGCCGGAGTATTCAACAGTTTGGCAGTAGGCATGAGTCCGGACAATGTGATTGCCGGTCCCATTGTGATGGTGCTGATATTCGTTATCGGACATGCCATCAATATCTTTATGAATGTGCTCGGAGCCATGGTTCACCCCATGCGTCTGACTTTCGTGGAGTTTTTCAAGAATTCCGGTTACGAAGGCGGCGGCAAGGAGTACAAACCATTCAGAAAATAGAGAAATAAAAAAGAAAAATAGTAGAATAATAAATTAAAAAATAAAATTAAGATTATGGAAATGAATTTGTTTATTGCTTACATTGGCATCGCGGTTATGGTTGGTTTGTCGGGCATCGGAAGTGCTTACGGAGTGACTATCGCAGGTAACGCTGCTATCGGCGCATTGAAGAAGAACGATAGTGCATTCGGTAACTTTCTTGTATTGACAGCTCTTCCGGGTACACAGGGATTGTATGGTTTCGCAGGCTACTTTATGTTCCAGACTATCTTCGGCATCCTTACTCCCCAGATAACTGCCATTCAGGCTTCTGCCGTATTGGGTGCAGGTATTGCCCTCGGACTGGTTGCCCTGTTTTCCGCTATTCGCCAGGGACAGGTTTGCGCCAATGGTATTGCAGCCATCGGACAAGGCCATAATGTATTCAGCAACACATTGATTCTTGCTGTATTCCCCGAACTTTATGCTATCGTGGCATTGGCAGCTACCTTCCTTATCGGTAGTGCGCTGGCATAAATGATAAGCTAATGATTTATAAAAACACTTAAGCGTTTTCAGCAAAACGTCTAAGTGTTTTCTGAAAAGACTTAAGCGTTTTCCAAAAACACTTAAGTCTTTTTTTATGCTCTGAAACCTCGTTGTAAACGCTTGTTTGTGCTATTTTGCTTATATTTTTTGTATAAAGTACTATTTTTCAATAAATAATGCGTACTTTTGCACCTGCGTAATAAAAAGAGTTTTAAACATTTATATGGTAAAAGATTTATTAACCCCCGATTATATCTTCGAAGCCAGTTGGGAAGTGTGCAACAAGGTAGGAGGAATTTATACTGTTTTGTCCACAAGGGCAAATACGTTGCAAACTAACTTCCGTGACAAATTATTCTTCATAGGGCCGGATGTGTGGCAAGGAAAAGAAAACCCTTTGTTTATAGAATCTGACAACCTCTGTGCGGCATGGAAAGAACATGCCCTCAATAAAGATAACCTTTCTGTCCGTGTCGGACGTTGGAATATTCCGGGTGAACCCATTGTTATTCTGGTTGATTTTCAGCCTTTCTTTGAGAAAAAGAATGAAATCTATACTGAAATGTGGAATCATTTTCAGGTAGATTCGTTGCATGCTTACGGCGATTATGACGAAGCATCCATGTTCTCGTATGCTGCCGGAAAAGTGGTAGAGAGCTTCTATCGTTATAATCTGACTGAAAATGATAAGGTTGTTTATCAGGCACATGAATGGATGACCGGCTTGGGAGCACTATATGTGCAGTTGGCCGTACCCGAAATAGGGACTATTTTCACTACCCACGCTACCTCTATCGGCCGGAGCATTGCCGGAAACGATAAACCCTTATATGATTATCTGTTTGCCTATAATGGTGACCAGATGGCCCAGGAACTGAATATGCAGTCGAAGCACTCTATTGAGAAGCAGACCGCACATCATGTTGACTGCTTTACGACAGTAAGCGAAATCACTAATAACGAGTGTAAAGAGTTGCTGGATAAGGCAGCAGACGTAGTGCTGATGAATGGCTTCGAGGACGATTTCGTACCTCAGGGAACGGCTTTCACCGGTAAACGCAAACGTGCCCGTTCGCTGATGTTGAACGTGGCCAATAAACTTCTTGGAACCAATATGGGCGATGATACGTTGATTATCGGTACCAGCGGACGCTATGAATTTAAGAACAAAGGAATCGACGTGTTTCTGGAATCTCTGAACCGCTTGAACCGGGACAAAGATTTGCAGAAGAACGTACTGGCATTTGTCAATGTGCCGGGTTGGGTAGGAGAGCCCCGCGAGGACTTGCAGACCCGCCTGAAGAGCAAAGAGAAGTTCGATACTCCGCTTGAAGTGCCTTTCATTACCCATTGGCTGCATAATATGACCCACGATCAGGTGTTGGACATGTTGAAGTATCTGGGTATGGGAAACCGTCCGGAAGATAAGGTGAAAGTGATTTTCGTCCCGTGTTATCTGGATGGAAAGGATGGAATCCTGAATAAAGAATATTATGACTTGATATTGGGAGAAGACTTGAGTGTCTATCCTTCTTATTACGAACCTTGGGGATATACTCCGCTTGAGAGTGTAGCCTTCCGCGTACCTACCATTACGACTGATCTGGCAGGCTTCGGTCTTTGGGTGAACAGCCTGAAGAATCAGCATGGCCTTGATAATGGAGTAGAGGTGCTGCATCGTTCGGACTATAATTACTCGGAAGTTGCCGACGGTATCAAGGATACGATCGCGCTGTTCTCGGGTAAAACGGAAATTGAGGTGAAAGAAATCCGCAAGCATGCGGCGGCTGTGGCCGAACAGGCTTTATGGAAGCATTTCATCAAGTATTATTACGAGGCTTATGATATTGCTTTGCGCAATGCAATGAAACGTCAACTAAACTAAGTATTTATTCATCAACAAGTAAACAATAACATTATGAAAATTAAAGTAAGTAATGTGAATACTCCGAATTGGAAGGAGGTAACTGTAAAGTCACGTGTTCCTGCGGAATTAGAGAAATTATCTGAACTTGCACGCAACATTTGGTGGGCATGGAATTATGAAGCCACTGAACTGTTCAGAGATTTGGATCCGACCCTTTGGAAAGAAGCTGGTCAAAATCCGGTACTTTTGCTTGAACGTATGAGTTACGAAAAATTGGAAGCTTTATCAAAAGATAAGGTTATCCTGAAACGTATGAATGACGTATATGCTAAATTCAGAGACTACATGGATGTGAAGCCAGACGATAAACGTCCTTCTGTAGCTTACTTTAGCATGGAGTATGGTTTGAATCACGTTCTTAAAATATATTCCGGCGGTTTAGGTGTACTGGCCGGCGACTATCTGAAAGAAGCTTCTGACAGTAATGTAGATCTTTGTGCGGTAGGTTTCCTGTATCGCTACGGTTACTTTACACAAACGCTGTCTATGGACGGGCAGCAGATTGCCAATTACGAAGCACAGAACTTCGGTCAGCTTCCTATCGACCGTGTGACGGATGCAGACGGAAAACCGTTGGTAGTGGATGTGCCTTATATGGATTACTACGTACATGCAAATGTATGGAGAGTAAACGTAGGACGTATTTCTTTGTATCTGCTCGATACAGACAACGAAATGAACAGTGAATTTGACCGTCCTATCACTCACCAACTCTACGGAGGTGACTGGGAAAACCGTCTGAAACAGGAGATCCTGTTAGGTATCGGCGGTATGCTGACACTGAAAGCACTGGGCATCAAGAAAGATATTTATCATTGTAACGAAGGACACGCTGCCCTGATCAACGTACAGCGTATCTGCGACTATGTAGCTACCGGTCTTACTTTCGACCAGGCTATCGAGTTGGTTCGTGCATCTTCTTTATATACGGTTCACACTCCGGTTCCTGCCGGTCACGATTACTTTGACGAAGGTTTGTTCGGCAAGTATATGGGTGGCTATCCCTCAAAGATGGGTATCAGCTGGGACGATCTGATGGATCTCGGACGTAACAATCCGGGTGACAAAGGAGAACGTTTCTGTATGTCGGTATTTGCCTGCAACACTTCTCAGGAAGTGAACGGTGTGAGCTGGCTGCATGGAAAGGTTTCTCAGGAGATGTTCTCTTCTATCTGGAAAGGATACTTCCCGGAGGAAAGCCATGTGGGCTATGTGACCAACGGTGTACACTTTCCTACTTGGAGTGCTACGGAATGGAAACAGCTTTATGCTAAATATTTCAACGAAAGCTTCCTGTATGATCAGTCAAATCCGAAGATTTGGGAAGCTATCTATAATGTGCCCGATGAAGAAATCTGGAAGACCCGTGTAACTATGAAGAACAAGCTGGTGGACTATATCCGCAAGCAGTTCCGTGAAACGTGGTTGAAGAACCAGGGAGATCCGTCACGCATTGTATCTCTGTTGGATAAGATCAATCCGAATGCGTTGCTGATTGGTTTCGGCCGCCGTTTTGCCACTTACAAACGTGCTCACCTGCTGTTCACCGATTTGGAACGTCTGTCGAAGATTGTTAATAACCCCGATTATCCGGTACAGTTCCTCTTCACAGGTAAAGCCCACCCGCACGATGGTGCAGGTCAGGGGCTGATTAAGAGGATTGTTGAGATTTCTCAGCGTCCGGAATTCCTGGGCAAGATTATCTTCCTCGAAAACTACGATATGCAGTTGGCCCGCCGTCTGGTGAGTGGGGTTGATATCTGGCTGAACACGCCGACCCGTCCGCTTGAAGCATCCGGTACATCGGGTGAGAAGGCTTTGATGAACGGTGTATTGAACTTCTCCGTGCTCGATGGATGGTGGCTTGAAGGTTACCGCGAAGGTGCAGGTTGGGCATTGACCGAGAAACGTACTTACCAGAATCAGGAACATCAGGATCAGCTCGATGCAGCTACCATCTACAGTATTCTTGAAACAGAAATTCTGCCGTTATATTATGCCCGCAACAAGAAGGGGTATTCAGAAGGCTGGATTAGAAGTGTGAAAAACTCAATCGCTCAGATTGCTCCTCACTATACAATGAAGCGTCAACTCGACGATTACTATAGCAAATTCTACTGCAAGGAAGCCAAGCGCTTCAAAGAATTGTCTGCCAATGATAATGCGAAGGCAAAAGAAATTGCAGCATGGAAAGAAGAAGTGGTCGCCAAGTGGGATTCCATCGAGATCGTTTCAAGAGATAGAGAAGCAGACATTGCACAAGGCGATATCGAAAGCGGCAAGGAGTATACGATTACCATCGTCGTTGATGAAAAAGGATTGAACGATGCAGTGGGACTGGAGTTGGTTACAACTTATACGACTCCGGAAGGAAAACAGCATGTTTATTCGGTAGAACCATTCAGCGTGGTTAAGAAAGAAGGCGATCTGTATACATTCCAGGCTAAACACAGCTTGTCGAATGCAGGAAGCTTCAAAGTATCATACCGTATGTTCCCGAAAAATCCGGATTTGCCTCACCGTCAGGACTTCTGTTATGTGCGTTGGTTTGTCTGATTGGTATGTAAAGTAAAGAGAGATTTACTATAACTATTTGAAAGGCTGTTTTGAAGTGTATACTGTCAAAACAGCCTTTTATTGTTTAATATCGATGTATTATGAGAAGGTTTTTTATTTTCATTGCTTTCGCACTGTGCAGTTTCTGGCAGTTGAGAGCCCAGGCCGATACGGCTTCGTTCCTGTTTGATAAGTATGAAGATGCCCAGGTGGTTCTCAGAGCCGGTGGTGAATTGAAGTCAAAAATGAACTACAATATAGTAGCCAACAAGTTCTATTTTGTAGATCCGCAGGATAAGCAGGTGAAGGAACTTGCCAATCCGGGAGATATTTTGCTGATCAAGATAGGAGGGCGTACGTTTTATCCGGAATCCAACGGAGCCGGAATAGAAATGTTGCCGACAAAACCGGTAGTGTATGTTCAGTATAAAGCATCTGCACGTAAGGAAGCCCCTGTGGGAGCCTATGGCACCCGTTCGGAAACAACGGCAGTTCAGAGTTACGGTTCTGTCATGAGCAATGGACAATCATACCAGTTGCAAGGTGAGAAGATGATTGTCGGCAACCGGCATCATATCTATTGGGTGGAGAAAGATGATAAAATGAAACAGTTCCGCAATTTTAAGCAATTTGCCAAAATCTACTCAAAGCATCGTGCGGAAATTGAGAAATACATTGGAGAGAATAAAGTGAATTTTGAGAATGTGGATCAGATTGTCAAGCTCTGTTCCTATGCCGATTCACTGAAATAGGTTTGGTTTTGAAAGCCCCTGTCCGGGACATTTGTAAAATGAAGAGGCTGTGTCGAAACTCTTTTTACCGCGGAGTAACACAGAGTAGCACAGAGCCTTTTTGTTAATAATCAACAACTTAAAATCGCCTCTGTGTTACTCTCTGTCCTCTGTGGTAAGTTTTGATACAGCCTATTTGTTCAATACTTCTTCCAGTTTGGCTTGGAGCGCTTCTCCGTGCAGGCCACGTGCAAGAATTGTTCCGTCAGCATCAACCAGCATGGTGTGGGGAATACTGTTTACGGCATACAACTGTGCACCTTCGTTCTGCCAGCCTTTCAGGTCGGACATCTGAGGCCAGGTGATGTTTAGCTTCTTGATGGCATCTTTCCATTTATCGGCATCCTGATCGAGAGACACGCCTACGATTTCGAAGTTCTTGCCTTTGTACTTAGCGTAAGCCTCTACGATGTTCGGCATTTCGCGGCGGCAAGGACCACACCAGCTTGCCCAGAAGTCAACCAATACCACTTTGCCTTTTCCTACATAGTCGGACAGTTTTACCGGTTTTCCGTCGGGTGTCAGCATCTCGAAGTCGATAAATTTCTGACCGGCAGCAGTCGCTTTCTGCTTTTCGGTAACTTCTTTGATTTTCATAATCAGTTCGTCATTCTGATAGTTGGCAGGTATTTGTTTCAGCAAAGCATCATTCTCTTCGGTAGAGTTTTCATAGAAACTTTGTTTGAACAACATGATACCCACTGGGTTGGTGATGTTTTTCTGTACACCTTCTTTGATAGCCTGGCTGTATGCCTCTTCCAGCTGTGAGTATTCTTTTTGTTTTGCCAACTTCTGATCATCGGTCAGTGTGCTGTCGCCCATAGCCTGGTAGATAGCTGCCTGTTTCTGATCGATCACATTGGTCTTGTTCCGTATCTCCTGATAAGCGTCATTGTTCGGAGTACCGGTTGCCGACTTATTATCTTTAGACAGGTTTACGTTGATTTTACCGTTTTCGAGGAAGAAATCTACATATGCTCCGTCACCGTTTTTAGAGTAAGTGATGTAACGGTTCACTGCGGAATCCTGTACGCCTTCGAATGTAAATGTTCCGTTAGCGATGATGGCTGTATCCAGTTTGTTGAACTGTCTGCTTACACGTTCCTGAATAAATACGGTATCGCCGTCGGAAGCGCCTTCCACAGTACCTGTTATCACATAACCGGGTTTGCTGTTATTACAAGATGCTACTCCCAGAGCAACCGCTGCAACAGCCAGATAAGTTAACTTTTTCATTGCTTTAGTATGTTTTATGAATAAATATTTATGCAAAGATAGCCGTTTTTTTTATTCGGAATAGAATTTCTCTGTTATATTAGATTAACATGTATGTACGAATCGGATAAATGTGTACCTTTGCACCCCAAATTAGTATGAATATGCAAGAAAGCAAATCCATTATTGAGGTGAACGGTGTGTCTAAATTCTTCGGAGAGAAGACTGCCCTGGATCATGTGACCCTGAATGTAAAAAAAGGTGAGTTCGTCACCATCCTGGGTCCTTCGGGTTGTGGTAAGACTACTTTGTTACGCCTTATTGCCGGCTTCCAGACTGCTTCGGAAGGCGAAATTAAAATATCGGGGAAGGAAATCACGCAGACTCCTCCGCACAAACGTCCGGTAAACACGGTGTTTCAGAAGTACGCTTTGTTTCCGCATCTGAATGTATATGATAATATTGCTTTCGGGCTGAAGCTGAAAAAGATGCCGAAGCAGACCATTGAGAAGAAGGTGAAGGCTGCTTTGAAGATGGTGGGGATGACGGACTATGAATACCGTGACGTAGATTCGCTGTCCGGCGGACAACAGCAACGTGTGGCTATCGCACGTGCCATAGTCAACGAACCGGAAGTGCTGTTGCTCGACGAACCATTGGCAGCTCTCGACCTGAAGATGCGCAAAGACATGCAGATGGAACTGAAGGAGATGCACAAATCATTAGGGATCACTTTTGTATATGTCACCCACGATCAGGAGGAAGCATTGACGCTGAGCGATACGATTGTCGTCATGAGCGAAGGACGAATCCAGCAGATCGGCACTCCCATTGATATTTACAATGAACCTACCAATTCGTTTGTGGCCGATTTTATCGGGGAAAGTAATATCCTGAACGGTGTGATGATACACGACAAACTGGTACGTTTCTGCAATACCGAGTTCGAATGTGTGGACGAAGGGTTCGGCGAAAACATGCCCGTAGACGTAGTGATCCGTCCGGAGGATCTTTATATATTTCCGGTTTCGGAAGCGGCACAACTGACCGGCGTGGTGCAGTCGTCCGTCTTCAAGGGGGTACATTATGAAATGACCGTCCTTTGCAACGGCTATGAATTTCTGGTACAGGACTATCATCATTTTGAGGTCGGTGCCCTCGTTGGGCTGTTGGTGAAACCGTTTGATATTCATATAATGAAGAAAGAGCGCGTGTGCAATACCTTCGAAGGCAAGCTGATTGACGAAACCCATGTGGAGTTTCTGGGTTGTAACTTCGAGTGTGCTCCTGTTACCGGAATTGATGCCGGCAGCGAAGTGAAAGTGGAAGTCGGTTTCGACAAAGTGATTCTTCAGGATAACGAAGAAGACGGTACGCTGACCGGAGAGGTGAAGTTCATCCTTTATAAAGGCGACCACTATCATCTGACTGTGCTTTCGGATTGGGACGAGAATGTATTTGTAGATACGAACGACGTATGGGACGATGGAGACCGTGTAGGTATCACCATCCCCCCGGACGGTATCAGAGTAATTAAGAACTAAATAAAAATAAGAGTTAAGAGTGAAAAGATTATCGGTCTTTTTTTCATCACGTAAGAGTTGGACGCTCCCTTACATTATCTTTTCGGCGATCTTCGTCGTTATTCCGCTACTCCTTATTGTGGTCTATGCTTTCACCGATGACAGCGGACATCTGACATTGGAAAACTTTGCGAAGTTTTTTCAGCATCACGAGGCTATCAATACCTTTGTTTATTCCATCGGTATTGCCATCATTACCACTATCGTCTGTATCCTGCTGGGTTATCCGGCAGCCTGGATACTAAGCAACGCAAAGCTGAACCGCTCGAAAACGATGGTCGTATTGTTTATCCTTCCCATGTGGGTCAACATCTTGGTGCGTACGTTGGCAACAGTAGCCCTGTTCGACTTCTTCAGTGTCCCGTTGGGTGAGGGAGCTTTGATATTCGGTATGGTCTATAACTTTATACCTTTCATGATTTACCCTATCTACAACACCCTGCAAAAGATGGATCACAGTTACATCGAGGCTGCGCAGGACTTGGGTGCCAATCCCGTCCAGGTGTTTTTCAAGGCAGTGCTTCCGCTTTCCATGCCGGGAGTGATGAGTGGCATCATGATGGTTTTTATGCCCACTATCTCAACTTTTGCCATTGCAGAGTTGTTGACGATGAACAACATCAAACTGTTTGGTACCACTATCCAGGAGAATATCAATAATAGTATGTGGAATTATGGAGCGGCCCTGTCACTGATCATGCTGTTGCTGATTGCGGCGACTTCTCTGTTCAGCACCGACGACAAAGATAATACGAACGAAGGAGGTGGGCTATGGTAAAGAAGATTTTTGCCCAGACCTATTTGTGGATACTCCTTTTGCTGCTCTATTCGCCTATCGTGATTATTATGATCTACTCTTTCACCGAAGCAAAGGTGTTGGGCAACTGGACCGGATTCTCCACGAAACTGTATTCGTCACTGTTTACTACCGGCACGCACCATTCGCTGATGAATGCGTTGATCAATACCGTGACCATTGCTTTGATAGCGGCTACGGCTTCCACTTTGTTGGGCAGCGTCACGGCTATCGGCATCTTCAACCTGAAGGCACGTTCGCGGAAGGCCATCAGTTTTGTGAACAGTATCCCTATTCTGAATGGTGATATTATTACCGGTATTTCCCTGTTCCTGCTGTTTGTTTCGCTCGGTATATCTCAGGGATATACGACCGTGGTATTGGCGCACATCACATTCTGTACTCCATATGTGGTGCTCAGCGTGTTGCCCCGCCTCAAGCAGATGAATCCTAATATTTACGAAGCTGCCCTCGATCTGGGAGCAACCCCGATGCAGGCACTTCGCAAAGTGATTATCCCGGAGATCCGTCCGGGAATGATTAGCGGCTTCATGCTTGCGCTGACACTTTCTATCGATGATTTTGCGGTAACGGTATTTACGATCGGTAACGAAGGACTTGAGACACTTTCCACCTATATTTATGCCGATGCCCGCAAGGGAGGGCTTACTCCGGAGCTGCGTCCCCTTTCGACGATTATCTTCGTGGTGGTGCTGGCATTGCTGATTGTCATTAACCGGCGTGCGGGTAAGGAGAAAAAGTGATGTCCTTTTTGTTTTAAATCGAAAAAGAAGAGAATTTACGAGAATCAAGAAACTGTATAAAGTGCTAATGAACAAACTATTAATAACCCTTTTCCTGGCGATGTCACTTTTGTTTTCCGGTTGTTACAACTCCGGTGAACCTCGCGAGAAGGTATTGAAAATCTATAATTGGGCCGATTATATCGGTGATGGGGTGCTCGAAGACTTTCAGGCATATTATAAGGAGCAGACGGGTGAGGATATCCGCATCGTTTATCAAACCTTTGATATTAACGAAATCATGCTCACCAAGATTGAGAAGGGACACGAAGATTTCGATGTGGTATGTCCTTCGGAATACATCATCGAGCGGATGTTAAAGAAAAACCTGCTGTTGCCCATCGACACTGTTTTTCCCCATTCGCCCGATTACATGAATGACGTATCGCCTTATATCCGTGAACAGATTGATAAACTGAGTCAGCCGGGGCGGATCGCCAGTCATTATGCGGTATGCTATATGTGGGGAACCGCCGGGATATTGTATAATAAAGCTTTTGTGCCCGAAGCCGATGCCGAAAGCTGGAATTGTCTTTGGGACCGGAAATATGCCGGTAAGATACTGATGAAAGACAGTTACCGGGATGCATACGGAACTGCCATCATTTACGCCCATGCCCGTGAACTCGCCGATGGTAAGGTGACGGTCGAAGATCTGATGAACGACTATTCTCCCCGTGCGATGGAGATTGCCGAGAAATATCTCAAAGCAATGAAGCCCAATATAGCCGGTTGGGAGGCAGACTTCGGCAAAGAGATGATGACTAAAAATAAAGCATGGCTCAACATGACCTGGAGCGGAGATGCCAAGTGGGCCATCGAGGAAGCGGATGCGGTAGGAGTGGAGCTGGATTATGCCGTACCCCGTGAAGGAAGCAACATCTGGTATGACGGGTGGGTGATTCCTAAGTATGCCGGTAACCCGAAAGCCGCCAGCTACTTCATCAACTTCATGTGCCGCCCCGACATTGCCTTGCGGAATATGGAAGCGAGCGGTTACGTAAGTGCTGTGGCTTCGCCCGAGATCATGGAAGCGAAAGTGGACACAACTCTTACATATTATTCCGATCTGAGCTATTTCTTCGGACCGGGTGCCGACAGCCTGCAGATTGACAAGATTCAGTATCCGGATCGTGAAGTGGTGGAGCGTTGTGCCATGATTCGTGATTTTGGTGATAAGACGAAAGAGGTTCTTGAAATTTGGTCACGCATAAAAGGCGACAATCTCGGAGTGGGCATTACTATTCTGATTTTTGTAGTAGTGGGACTAATGAGTGGCTGGATGATTTATAAACGGGTACAGCGCTATAAACGTGAGAAGATGCAAAGACGCCGGAGTCGCAGACGGAGGAAGCAAAGATGAGATTAAAGTAACGTTGAAATTTGAATTTTGATAAAAAAATAAAAGAAAATGATGATTTTGTTTCTCAATCTATTGTAAATGTCTATATTTACCGCGTATTAAAGATTTCTGATAGGATGTGTTTTATTTCCAAGGTACTTGTAGAGTAATTTATCTCCTTATTAAGACTTCTCTAACATAACAAATTTTATTAATTGTATTAATTATTTTTTTCAATGAACATTTTTATTGCAGGCATCAGCTATAATCTTAGCAACGCCGATTTAGGAGAATTATTCGAAGAGTTTGGAGAAGTTATTTCAGCCAAAATTGTCATGGACAGAGAGACTGGCCGTTCTAAAGGATTCGGTTTCGTAGAAATGCCGAATGACGAAGAGGGAAATGCTGCCATCGCAGCACTGAACGAAAAAGAAATAGACGGAAAAACACTTTCTGTATCAGTTGCACGTCCGAGAGAAGAAGGACCGCGTCGTAATAACAATTACGGTGGTGGTAGTCGTGGTGGCTACGGTAACAACCGTGGTGGCGGTTACGGTGGTGGTAATCGTGGCGGCGGCTATGGCGGCGGTCGTGACAGATATTAATCAAAAGAGATTACCAGTCTGTCCAAACAGACTTGAAGGAGAGATGTCCGGGATTTATCCCGGGCATCTTTTTTTATGTGGTGTCCGGCGGGTGTATAATTTTGTGTACTTTCGCCACAGAGTGTGCGGAGGGTACAATGAAAAATATTTCTTTCAGGCGTACTTATAAGCAAAGGATTAAAACTCTGTGCCTTCTGTAGCGTGCCCTATTTATATAGACAAACTCCGGAATGAATAAAAAAACTACGGAATGTTCGTAGGAAATTCGTTTTTATTTTTATCTTTGCATTTATAGAAAAGGAGGGTATATGAAAAATTCCGGGAAATTACTTTTCTTGAGTTCAATTCTGGGGGGAGTCTTTTTAGTCTCTTCTTGTTCGGCTGTTCCGAAGATAGAAGAGAAGGACTTATCGGAGCAATGGCCGGTTGTGGCTTCCCGTCAGTGGACCGGTCAGGATTCTGTTGTGGTATGTGATCTAAATGCACTGAAAGATACGATTGACTTACCGCTCAGCTTCTTTGTAGAGGACTTTCGGATCATCAAGTTGGATAACCGCGATGAAGCGATGGTAGGGGTAAGCAATCTATGTGTCTCCGAAAACTACATTCTCGTTTACGGTTCTGTTTATACACTTCATCCCTGCCGGTTGTTTGATAAAAAGGGAAAGTTCATTACCGATATAGGTGCTATCGGGCAGGGACCGGGAGAGTATCGTTCTATATATAAAGCCCGGATTGATGAAAAACATAATTGCATTTATCTGATCCCTTTTGCTAACAGTAATGTTATCTATGTTTACGACTTGAAAGGGAAACCGCTGCCATCCATTCCGTTGTATCGGCCTGTCTCCAAAGCCATGTTCCGGATCGATACGGACAAACGAGAGATTACAGTGGGGGCACTTCCTTTTACCGGATACCCTTTGGTTGCATGGATACAGGATTTTGAAGGAAATCTGTTGGACTCTGTTCCCACACCTAAGCATCTGTTTGTTGTTCCCGATTATAGTAATGATATCGCGTATGGGGCCAATACGGAAGCAGTCGATCTCTATATATCGACCTTCTGGGAGTTACGCCCTGATACACTTTATCATTATATACGTTCGGAGAGCAGGCTGAAGCCCCACTTTACGCTCGATATCGGAAATCGGAAACGTTCGATGACGATGTATTACGAGTTACCCCGGGTTTATATCGGAAAGTTGGCGGTAGATAAGCAGGTAGGTGACGGACTGTGGGAATCTCAGGATACTTCGTACTTTGTAGTAGATAAGAAATCGTTGCGCGGAACCTTTTTCCGTATAGTGAATGATTTTATGGGAGGTATGCCGGATCGGTTATGGACACCCTGGGCTTTTTACGACAGGCAGTATATACGGCTCGTGGAGCCTGGATCGCTGAAAGCAGAGATCGAAGCCTATCTGAGCGGTATGGCCGGGGAGAGTGCGAATGCCCTGCGGGAGTTTGGTCAGTCGATAGGAGAAGAAGATAATAGTTATGTAATATACGCTAAGCAGAAAGGAGCTCAATAATGAAAAAAGTATTTGGAATCTTGTTGTCGGTTCTGTTGGCCTGCACTTCGTGTGGAGATGGCAGCAGCAAAAGTGAACCTTCGTTTAAAGTATACGATGAATATTCTAAAGAGAAGAAGGTCGAAAAGAAGAATGATATCGGAAAGGCAACCTATATTTTCTGGATAAACAAAGCGGAAGCCAAGAAATTGCGCGGGTTGACTTTTAATATTAAATGTAAAGTCACGATCAACGAAGACGGTAGTATAAAGATTTTGGGATATGAAAAAGAACAACCCTACACGGTGACCAAAAGTCTGAAGAAATACCTCAAAACCTTCCGTGTAGACGAGAAAGCTTTGAAAGAAGGAACGGTTAAAACGGGAGATCAGGTCGTTTTTCTGCGTTATGTTGTGCTGAAATAAAAGGTAGTGTTTTTGCTGCGAGGATGTGCTGAAATTCACCACAGGAGATACAGAGTAACACACATTGAATTTTAAGTCATTAATTATCACTATTGATAACCTGTGGTGAAAAGAACTTTTGAGGCAACCCTCTGTGCCTTCTGTGGTGAATCCGGTTGCCGAATGGCCTTAATAAAAAATCCTCCCCGGTAGGACCGGAGAGGATTTTATCGTTTTAATCCTATTTACTAATGATAGATACTGCCGATTATTATTCAGCAGCAGCTTCAGTTGCAGCTTCTTCTGCCGGAGCAGCTTCTTCTGCGGGAGCTTCAGCAGCAGCCTTAGCAGCTTCTTCAGCAGCTTTCTTTTCAGCCAATGCTTTTGCTTTTGCTTCGTTTACTTTCTTTTCAGCTTCCAGACGTGCTTTTTCGTCAGCCTTTTTAGCTTCATCTTCTTTAGCTTTCAGAGCAGCCAGACCAGACTGTTTGTTGTTCTTCCAAGCTTCGAATTTAGCTTCAGCTTCAGCTTCACCGAAAGCACCTTTAGCTACACCGCCAAGGAGGTGTTTCTTCATGTAAACGCCTTCACGAGAAAGGATGTTGCGAACTGTGTCTGAAGGTTGTGCACCTACCAGTACCCAGTGCAAAGCACGTTCGAAATTCAAATCTACTGTAGCAGGATTGGTGTTAGGGTTGTAAGTACCAATCTTCTCTGTAAATTTACCATCACGTGGTGCTCTGCTGTCTGCAATAACGATAGAGTAGAAAGCGTAGCTTTTACGTCCATGTCTTTGCAATCTAATTCTTGTTGCCATTTTAAATAAATGTTTTTAATGAATGATTTGAATTAATGCTATTAACTCGTAATAGCGGGCGCAAAGATAGGGGTTTTGTTTTGATTGACAAAGACTTCCTGTTCTTTTTTATAATAATAACCCCATTCAGAGCTTTTTTGTACCATCGATTATTCTTCTTGGATCAGTCTTAGCATATATACCAATGTCTGTTCCCGTGGCAGAAGTTGTTTGTCTTTGCCTGCAAATCGGGTCTTGATTGTCAGTGTATATTCTCCGGTAGGCAATGAGTCGGGTATCTTGAATTTTAAGAGGTGGGGTTCGTTCATTTCCAGCGGTGGGGCAATACATACAGTCTCCGCATTCTGTCGGGAAAGTTGGATTGCCTCACGGACAGATTCGTTTCCGTTGTCTATTTTAATGTTATATCCGGTGACTAAAATCATTCCGCCCGGAGTAATTCTTCCGTCTATTTGTCCTGTTGTAAGATCGGTTACCAAACCGATGTGTGGCTTTACTTTTTCTTTAATCATTGTTCTGTCTGTAGTTTTTAAGGGACCTGATTACGGGGACAAAAGTACATATAAAGAGAGTAACCCGGTAGAAAAGCCAATAGATGGTTTAATCGATTATTCATTCAAAACACTTTATTTCAGCGAATGTATGGACTTTCCTGCTTTGCTGTTGACTCTCTTCTCGCTCAAATAACATATCTTTGCCGTCATTAATTTATTGGACTTCTTATATGCGATACTGTATTTTGATCTTTGGGTTCGTTTTGCTATTCTTTATTCCGGCCGGATGTAAACAATCATCCACAACTCCGTCTGTCTCTTTAGAAGAGTGGATGACCCATTATCCCGGAGAGTGCATTGAACATTATACGGGTCTGCACGATTCGCTTTTCAAGGCAGGACATTATGATTTGCTTACAGATATTTACAGTGGAATGTTCCGTTATATGCCTTCTGCACCGGCAGGCAATCCGGATACCCTTCGCAGGCAGTTGTTGCGCATCATACCATTGTACAATCAGGTTTTATCGAAAACAGGAGATTATGAAGATGCCGTGCATATGCTCGACAGTATCCGCTTGTCCGGACATCCGTTTCTGACGGGGTATTGTGCTTATCCTCTTCTGGCTTTCGAAGCCCAGAACAGCTTGATGACAGATGACAATACGCGTACGGAGGCATTGGCCGACTCTTTTGCCGCTTTACCGTCGCCGGACGACCAGTCGGTCGTAATGCTTTGTTGCCACATGGTTTCGTGGGCTTATCATTTCAGTAGTGCCCGTCCGAATGTGGCCAGCCGGATGCAGGAAAAGGCTGTAGAAGCTTACCGTCAGGGTGGAGAAACGGGGGATGCAGGGGCTATACTCGCACGCTTGGGATACTATTACAGGCGTGAAGGACGGTATGTTCGGGCTGTCGATTTGTCTCTTGAAGCCGTTGAATGGTATGATAAACATCCCGGCATAGCTACAGACGGCATGATACGTGCATGTGCCGATCTCGCTGCCTTATATTCTACACTGGCCCTGACCGAAAAAGCCTTGGAGATTAATGCGAAAGTAGTCTGGATGGCTGCCCGGAAAGACAGTATGGCATTGTGTGGAGCTTACCGTGCCCGTTCGTCTTTCTTTATGGATCTGGGACAGGCTGATTCCGCCTCTTTCTATTTGGATAAAGAGAAAGAAGTGGCCCGACGGATGGGAAAACGGAATGTGAGAACCTGGCGCAGGGACCGGGCAAAATATTGGTTGCAGATGTGTCCCGACTCCACAGCGGCGGCACTTCGTGATATGGAAGTTATTTTTGCCGACAGTGCCGGTGTGCGACCCTCTACCCATTCCAGTACCCGTTATTGGTTGGGATTGGCTTTGACCAGAAGCGGCCGGGAAGAGCGCGGACTTGCCATGATGGAGCAGGCACATCGCGAGTTTACCTATATGGATTGGGATGAAATGGAAGCTTTCGCTGCAAAAGGTCTGCTGGGAATTTATGCTTCCCGGCATTTGGCTTCAAGGATACTGGAACTTTATCCCCGGTATGCTGCTTTACAAGATTCGCTGAATGAAAAAGATAAATTACGCTATACCGCTGCTGCCAATGTCCGTTACGAGACGGGACGAAAAGAGCAGGAGTATCGTACGTTGATGGCCGAAGTCGAATTGAAGGAGCGTACACTGACCTATATTGGGATCGTAGTTGTTTTGCTTCTGATGCTTTTGGGGCTTGCCGTGATATATATGTTGCAGCGCCGGCGTCATTATCGGCGCGAAACCCAGCTTCATCGTGAGCGGCTCTCCCGGTTGATTTCCATTCATCAGGAACTGAACCGCCGCTATGAATCTCTCAATGACGAATTAGAGAAGGTAGCACATGCCGATGTGATTGATAACGTACGGCAGAAATTGAATCCGATGCTGTTGAGCGGAGATGACGAGATACGGTTCCGTCAGTCGTTTGCCGCACTCTATCCCCATTATTTGCCCGCTTTGCGCTGCCAATGCCCCGAACTGACCCGTAACGACGAACTGCTTTGTATGCTGATTTTGCTGAATCAGAGCACTGACGAGATAGCCCTTGCTTTAGGCATTTCGCGTGCCAGTGTCAATTCCGGACGAAGCCGTATCCGCAAGAAGTTAGGATTGGGCAAAGATGAATCGCTCGAAGCCTATTTACAGAATATCCGGAAGTAAGCCGTCCGCTATTCAGGAATACCTCCTCGGATAACGGAATAGAATGGCCAGCAGCGCACAGATACCCATTGTAAACGGATAATACAGGTTTCCGATGATACTGAGCGGGGAGATCTGTGCCAGTCCGGCAGCAATCAGCATTTGTGCTCCGTAAGGGATGATCCCCTGTATCAGGCACGAGAAAGTATCGAGGATACTCGCTGTCTTTCTTCGGTCCAGATGAAACTTCTTCGCGATATCTTTAGCAATCGGTCCGGTAGTGATGATAGCGATCGTATTGTTAGCCGTGCAGAGGTTGGCAATGCTCACCAGTGCGGCAATGCTGAGTTCCGCTCCCCGTTTTCCGTTTACATGCCGGGTCAGTTTGTTAATAATGAAATCTATTCCTCCGTTGTAGCGGATGGTTTCAAGCATTCCACCCGCCAGCAGAGTGATGATGATCAGTTCACCCATTCCGGTAATGCCCGTTCCCATAGCTCCGAACCAATCGAAGAATCCGAGGCTGCCTGTAGTGATACCGATTACACCACTGGTGAAGATGCCTATTATCAAGACCAACATTACGTTCATTCCGGCTATGGCCGTTCCCAATACGATAAGGTAAGGAATCACTTTCACCCATTCGATCTCCTGTACCTGTGGCGGAGCAGCTACCGAAAGTCCCTGAAAGATATAGATACCCAGTACCACCAGTGCGGCAGGCACTACGATCATGGAGTTTACCCGGAACTTATCACGCATCACGCATTCCTGTGTCTTGGTCGAGGCAATGGTTGTGTCGGAGATGAACGAAAGATTATCTCCGAAGAATGATCCGCCCACTACCACCGCTACCATAAACGGCAGGTCTATGCCGGTTTTTTCCGCCAGTCCGATGGCAACGGGAGTCAGTGCCACGATGGTTCCCACGCTGGTACCGATAGATAAGGAGATGAAGCAAGAAGCCAGAAAAATGCCTGCCAATAAAAGGTTATCCGGCAGAATATGGAGTGTGAGGTTTACAGTGGCATCGATGGCTCCCATCTGCTTGGCACTCTGCGCAAAGGCTCCTGCCAGAATGAATATCCACACCATCAGCATGATATTTTTATTGGAAGCTCCTACCGAGAACTGATAGACGCGTTGTTCCAGATTCAGTCCCCGTGTGATGGCGATGGCATAGCACGACGAGATGAGGAAGGCCACCGTTATAGGAACTTTGTAGAAATCGTTCACCAGGATGGAGGTGACCAGATAGAGGCACAAGAATACGAATAAAGGGCTGAGTGCCCACCAGCCTGAAGTGCTTTTATGTATCTTTTCTTCGTTTATCATTGAATGATTCTTAAAATTTTGAGGTGCAAAGATAGTGAATGATAGGGAGAAAAACGGTAATTTTGCACCGACAATATAAAGATTAACGCTAACCGCTTCATGCATTTAAAAATTTCCGGAGAAGAACGCTGTGAGGCGGGAAGCTTTGGTGCGAGTTAGCAACAGGGGCGGTGCGAAGTGATTCGTGCCGCTTTTTCATGAATATGGGTACTGTTCCTGAAAAAAAATGTCTTTTTGTTTTGCGGGAATAAAAAGAACTATTACTTTTGCCGCCGATAAACAGAGTATTCACCCTTTAAATAATCAGAAAGGGTTTTAATTATGTCAGAGAAATAATATCTTCAAAATTGGAACTGAGTTGACCCGTCGGGAGGATGGGGCTTTGCAACTTTGTTTTTTTATACGCATCGCAATTCTGCTGCTGGCGATGCAGGTTGATTAGTTCCACAATCACGTTTAATTTATTTATTATTCACTTCAATGCTGTGAACAGGATGTGTTATATCCTTTTCTAAAGTATTGGTATCCCGCATATTGTCTGTTGCCTGCCCATGGCAGGTAGCCGGTATTGTATGCGAAAGAAAAACAGTATGGGAATACGTTTGAAAGATTTAAGCAAACTGGGATATAGAGACAACGTGGCCCGTAGTCTGGCCGTTGCCCTCGTCAACAAGTATTGTAAACACGAGACAAGAGAGCGGATATTAGCTATTCTGGGCGATGTACTCGGAAATCCCGAAATATATAAAAACAACGAAGTATGGAGTAAACTGGCCGAACAACTTTCTCCTACTTTAGTAGAAAAAAGTTTTACGTCGTATGATTTGCTCGACGAGCCTTTGGCTTATAAAACATACGGAAGCAAGCATATTGAAACATTGGCCAAACAACAGATGAATCTGGCTATGCGCCTTCCGGTCACTCTTGCCGGAGCGTTGATGTCCGATGCACATGCCGGTTACGGATTACCCATAGGAGGAGTATTGGCTACGGATAATGCAGTCATTCCGTATGCGGTGGGAGTTGATATAGGTTGCCGGATGAGTCTTACCCTGTTTGATGCCGGGGAAGACTTTCTAAGGCGTTATTCGCATCAGATGAAAGAAGCGCTAAAAGAATTCACTCATTTCGGCATGGATGGCGGGTTGCCTTTTGTACAGGAACACGAGGTACTTGATCGGGAAGAGTTCCGAATGACTGAATTGCTGAGAGGGCTGCATGGCAAAGCGGTGCGACAACTGGGAAGTTCCGGTGGTGGAAATCATTTTGTGGAGTTTGGCAGGATCAGCTTGCAGGCGGACAATGTCTTAGGAGTTCCGGAGGGTAGTTATGCGGCTTTGCTTTCCCATTCCGGTTCACGGGGACTGGGTGCTGCCATTGCCAAACATTACAGTCTGCTGGCCCGTGACATCTGTCGCTTGCCCCGCGAGGCTCAGCACTTTGCCTGGTTGGGATTGGATACGGAAGAGGGGCAGGAATACTGGCTTAGTATGAATCTGGCAGGCGATTATGCCCGTGCTTGCCATGAACGGATTCATCTGAATCTGGCCAAAGCTCTGGGACTGAAACCTCTGGCCAATGTGAACAACCATCATAACTTTGCATGGAAGGAGGAACTTGCTTCCGGACAAACTGCCATTGTACACCGTAAAGGAGCAACTCCGGCTCAGAAGGGCCTTCCGGGACTGATTCCCAGAAGTATGGCCACCCCCGGTTATCTGGTATGTGGAAAAGGAGTGGGTGAAGCCCTTTGTTCCGCTTCTCATGGAGCAGGACGCGCCATGTCCCGCCAAAAAGCGAAAGACAGTTTTACCCAGTCAGCACTGAAGAAGTATCTTTCGCAGGCCGGCGTGACACTGATTGGCGGTAGTGTCGAAGAAATGCCGTTGGCTTACAAAGACATTGACCGGGTGATGCAAACTCAGGAGGCATTGGTGGAAATTCAGGGTACCTTTATGCCCTGTATCGTACGAATGAATAAAGAGTAGAATGATGGAAAAGACGTATTTACAAATCACTTCGGGACGTGGTCCCGTGGAGTGTTGCCGTATAGTGGCATTAGTGCTTGAGAGAATATTAAAACAAGCCCAGACCCGGAAACTGAAAGTGGAAATAGTGGAAAAAGAAGCCGGTCCTGCCAACCGTACATTGCTGTCGGCAGTCATTGCATTTGAAGGTGCAGGTTGCGATACACTGGTGGAAGAGTGGGAGGGAACCGTGTTGTGGATTGCCCGTAGCCCGTACCGGATTCATTACAGACGCAAAAATTGGTTTGTCGGTGTGCAGACCTTCTTGCTGTCCGAAAGCCGTGAGGCGACCGAAAATGAAATCCGTTATGAAACTTTACGGGCTTCCGGACCCGGCGGACAGCATGTCAATAAGACGGAATCTGCTGTAAGGGCTGTCCATATTCCCAGCGGAATCAGTGTAGTGGCATCCGACCAACGTTCACAATGGCAGAATAAAAAACTGGCCACCGAACGATTGCTGGTCAAGCTGACTGCTTGGAATGTAGAGCAGGCAATGATTCAGGCACAGGCCAACTGGAGTAACCACAACAGCCTTCAAAGGGGAAACCCGGTGAAGGTCATTCAAGAAGAACTCCGGTTTTGAGTATTAACGATTAAAAGAAAAAGCTATGTTATCAGAAAAATATGGTCGTACCTACCACTATCCGTTCTCTCCCGGGACGACGAGTGACGACCGAATCAATCATACCTATTGGGAGGATATCCGGGAGATAAACACGCTGGTCCATACCGAAAAACTGGATGGGGAGAATAATTGTTTAAGCAGATACGGGGTTTTTGCCCGTTCGCATGCTGCTCCTACCACTTCACCATGGACGAGCCAGTTGCGTCAGCGTTGGGAGTTGTTGAAGAATGACTTGGGAGATATTGAACTCTTCGGCGAGAATCTGTATGCTGTTCATTCCATCGAGTACAAGCGGCTGGAAACCCATTTTTATGTGTTCGCAGTCCGCTGTCTCGACAAATGGCTGTCGTGGGAAGAGGTGAAGTTTTATGCTGCTTTGTTCGATTTGCCTACTGTACCCGAATTGTGTACGGAGCAGGTAAACGGACTAACAGCCGAAACCCTGAAACAGCATGTCATCTGCCTGGCCGGGGAACCAAGTGTCTTCGGATCGCGTGATGCGCTGACAGGGATGGACTGTACCCGTGAAGGGGTAGTAACCCGCAATGCCGGCGAGTATCTTACCGCAGACTTTGCCCGTAATGTGTTTAAGTATGTCCGTCAGGGGCATGTGCAGACAGACGAGCATTGGACACGGCATTGGAAGCGTGCCCGCCTGGTGTGGGAGTCGAAACAAGAGAAAGGAGGTAACGAATGATTTGGAGATTGACAGAACGGAAAGATTGGGATTCACTGGTACAGCAGTTCAGTTGGGTGCGGGATATGGATCTGGTTCCCCAGCACGCTTTGCATCATGCCGAGGGAAGTGTGGCCGTACATACCCGCATGGTACTCGAGGCATTGCAGCAACAGCCTTCCTATCTGAGGCTTGCGGAGCAGGACCGGGAGATCCTTTGGGCAGCCGCTTTGCTTCACGATGTAGAAAAGCGTTCGACTTCGGTCGATGAAGGCAATGGGCAGATCACCTCCAAAAATCATGCGAAGCGGGGGGAAGCTACTGTACGCACCCTCCTTTACAGGGATATTTCTACGCCTTTCGGTATCCGCGAGCATATTGCCTCTCTGGTACGCCATCATGGTTTGCCTATCTGGCTGATGGAACGGGAAGATCCCTTGAAACGTGCTTGTGAAGCTTCGCTGAGGCTGGACACTTCGTTACTGAAACAGTTGGCTGTGGCCGATATTTGCGGGCGTATCTGCACGGACAGGGAAATACTGCTGGAAGCTACTGAATTCTTTGAAATGTTTTGCCGTGAACAGCAATGCTGGGGGAAAGCCCGGGCATTTGCCGGTGATACGGCCCGCTTCCATTATTTTCATACGAATCAGGCTTATATCGATTATGTCCCCCACGATGATTTCAGATGTGAGGTTACTTTGCTTGCAGGTCTGCCCGGTATGGGGAAAGACTATTATATAGAGTCTCGATGTGCCGATATGCCGGTTGTCAGTCTGGATGCTATCCGACGTGAACATAAACTCAGCCCCACGGATAAAGCGGCTAACGGCTGGGTGGCACAAACGGCCAAAGAGCAGGCACGGGGCTACCTCCGGAAGGGACAGGACTTTATTTGGAATGCCACCAACGTGACCCGCCAAAGACGTGCCCAGTTGGTCGATTTGTTCATCACCTATGGGGCACGGGTGAAAATAGTCTATATAGAGAAACCTTACTCCGTCTGGCGGCGACAAAACGGCATACGCGAATATAAAGTGCCGGAGCCGGTTCTGGATGTGATGTTGGATAAACTGGAGGTTCCCCGGTTGACAGAAGCGCACGAAGTGGTTTATGCCGTGCAGGAACAATAGGGCTACACCCAACCGGGGGGAGGGTGTAGCCTTAGGTACCTTGGGGTGTAGCCATCCGGACCGGATGGCTACACCCTGTTTATTTTCCGGCGGTGTCTGTATTTTGTTTGTAATATTGTAACGGCGTTTTTCCGGTAAAGCGTTTGAAACTCTTGATGAAATGATTTAGGTCACAATACCCATTATCGACAGCAATACCCGTTAAGTCATTCTCCCCGTTAGCCAGTAGTTCACTGTAGGCATGAACCAAGCATCAGATGCGGCCGGAACGAGAAGGGGCAAATAAACACCGATACTGTTGAGGATTTATCATTATGTGTTTATCTTTGTGCCCGGTGAATTGATAACTAACGGTAAGGAGGGATTGCATCATGATAAAGATACTGGTTGTGGAAGATGAACAGCGTGTGGCGGAACTGCTGAAGCGCGGTCTCGAAGAGTCCGGTTATCAGGTGGAACTTGCCTACGACGGAGCTTGGGGGTTGCGCCTGTTCCGTGCCGGAGAGTTTCAGATGGTCATTTCCGATGTAATCTTGCCGAAGATGAGTGGTTTCGAACTCTGTAAAGAGATACGGAACATCAATAACCGGGTTCCGGTACTGATGCTGACAGCGTTGGGCACAACGGATGATAAGCTCGACGGTTTCGATGCCGGGGCTGACGACTATATGGTGAAACCTTTCGATTTCCGCGAACTCGATGCCCGTATCAAGGTATTGCTGAAACGACGACTTCCCGGTATACCCGAAACACAACTTACGGAACTCGTCTATGCGGACTTGCGCATCGACCGGCAGACAAAAACCGTCTATCGGCAGGAGAGGGAGATCAAACTCTCTCCCAAAGAGTACAACCTGTTGCTTTATATGGCCGAGAACCCCGAACGGTTACTTACCCGTGTTGAAATAGCCGACAAGGTGTGGAATACCCATTTCGATACGGGCACCAACTTTATCGATGTGTACATCAACTATCTCCGCAAAAAGATAGACCGGGACTATGATGTGAAACTGATCCATACCAAACCCGGTATGGGCTTTATATTCAGGCAGGAGTTATGAAGATAGGTACCCGGCTCACTCTCCGCTATACCGGTTTCACGGCAGCCGTTTTTCTGTTGCTGGTAGCTGCTATCTATCTGTTTTCGGAGCGGAACCGGAGCAATGAATTCTTCCGTGACCTGAAAAAGGAAGGCATCACCAAAGCCAACCTTTTCCTCGACAACCGGGTGGATGCCAAGACCATGCAGTCCATTTACCTCAACAACCGCGAATTTATCAATGAAGTGGAGGTAGCCATCTACGATACTACTTTCCATTTGCTTTATCATGATGCCAAGCAGATCGACCTGGTGAAAGAGACCCCTGAGATGATCGACCGAATTTTGCAGAATAAATCTATCGAGTTTTATCAAGACGGTTATCAGGTCATCGGGCTCCTTTACACGTTCCATGGTAAACCTTATGTCATCACAGCGGCTGCTTTCGATGGTTACGGATATGCCAAGCAACACTCTTTGCAGACCATGCTGATTGTTCTTTTCTTTTTAGGTATCGCTCTTTTGGCGGGAGTCGGTTACCTGCTTTCGCGGAGTGCCCTGGCTCCTGTGTCCGATATTCTCGGGGAGGTGGAAGCTATTTCTGCTTCCCGTCTCGACCTGCGTGTGCCGGTGAAGGACGAAAAAGATGAATTGGGCGAACTTGCCACCACCTTCAATCGGATGTTGGAAAGGCTGGAACAGTCTTTCGATTCTCAGAAAATGTTCGTCAGCAATGTGTCCCATGAACTGCGTACTCCCATGGCTGCCCTGATTGCCGAACTTGAACTGGCTCTGCTGAAAGAGCGTTCTTCCGAAGAATATCGCCGTGCCATCGGTAATGCGCTCGACGATTCGCGTAAGTTGGTGAAACTTTCCGAAGGGTTGCTCAATCTGGCCAAGGCCGATTATCTGCCCGAGCAGATCAAATTGGAAGAGATCCGTCTGGACGAGCTTCTGCTCGATGCCCGTGAGATGGTGATGAAAGCCAACCCCGACTATACCATCGAATTGATATTCGGCGAAGAAGCCGATGACGACTCCGTCCTCACGGTGTTGGGCAACGGCTATCTGTTGAAAACAGCTTTTGTCAATCTGATGGAGAACAATTGCAAGTTCTCCGCCAATCACACTTCTTTCGTCCAGATCAGCTTTTGGGAGCAAAAGTCTGTTATCCGCTTTTCGGACACGGGTATCGGTATGAATGCCGATGACATGCAACACCTGTTTTCTCCTTTCTATCGGGGAAGCAATAAAGACTATGCCCGTGGAAACGGCATCGGGATGATGCTGACTCAAAAGATCATACATACCCATAAGGGTGAAATCGCCGTCAATAGCCAGCCGAGTGAAGGTACGGTCTATACGGTGGAAATTCCTCATATCTGAAGAAACTCTAATAAAACTCTAATAAAACTCTAATAGTACTCTAATCGTTCTCTAACGCCCCTTTTGCGGGGAGTTCCCTACTTTTGTACTGTAAAGGCAAATGAATGAATGGGATTCTTCCAATAGGGAGCGGCCCCGTATCTCTAAAAAAAATGTACTATGATGATTTTTAGAAAGAAACAAACAGACAAGACTGTGCAGTTCAATACCGAGAAGGTATTTCTGGCAGCAACCCAACCGCTGAAGTTGGTGTATGGCTATTTTTGTACTACCCCCCACGGACTCTCGGAGGAGGATGCGGAAGAGCGGCTTAAAAGCTGCGGTGAGAATAAAATCGTGCAAGAGACGCACCCCAATCCGCTTCTGATGTTTTGCAAAACCTTTATCAACCCCTTTATCGGTGTACTGATGGCACTTGTGCTTGTGTCGTTGGTGCTCGACGTCTGGATGGCCCGGCCCGAAGAACGGGAGTGGACCAGTATCCTTGTCATCGGAAGTATGGTGATGCTGAGTGTCGTGTTGCGCTTCTCGCAGGAGTGGCGTTCCGGCAGGGCTTCGGATGCTTTGCAAAAGATGGTGAAAAATACCGCATCCGTCATTCGTAGCGGTGCCCCGGAGCCGTACGAGATCAACATTACAGACTTGGTGCCGGGAGACATCATCTGTCTGGCTGCCGGAGATATGATTCCGGCCGATGTCCGCGTCATCGAGTCGAAAGACCTGTTCGTCAGCCAGTCCTCGTTGACCGGAGAATCCGATGCCATAGAGAAGTGTGCCGTATTGGCGGAGGATCGTCACCGTTCCGGCAGTGTGGTCGAGCTTGATGACATTTGCTTCATGGGCTCCAATGTAGTGAGCGGTTCGGCACGTGCCATTGTTTTCGGTACAGGGCGAGATACCTATCTGGGCACCATCGCCCGGAGTATCGTCGGCGTACGTGCGCAGACGGCATTCGATAAAGGAATCAGCAATGTCAGTCTTTTGCTGATCCGTTTCATGCTGGTGATGGTGCCTCTGGTGTTTCTCATCAACGGAGTGACGAAAGGCGACTGGTTCGAAGCCTTTATTTTTGCCATTTCCGTAGCCGTGGGACTGACTCCTGAGATGCTTCCGATGATTGTCACCGCTAACCTGAGCAAAGGAGCTGTCTCTATGGCTAAGAAAAAGACCATTGTCAAGAACCTCAACGCCATCCAGAATTTCGGGGCGATGGACATTCTTTGCACCGATAAGACCGGGACACTGACCCGCGACCACATTGTGCTGGAAAAGTTTATCAATGCTGACGGGAGCGAGGATCACGAGTGCCGCGTACTCCGTCATGCCTATTTCAACAGTTATTTCCAGACGGGGCTGAAGAATCTGATGGATCGTGCCATCCTTTCACATGTTCGTGAGTTACAGTTGGATTATCTCAGGGATGCTTATACCAAGGTAGACGAAATCCCATTCGACTTTACCCGCCGACGTATGTCCGTGGTGGTGGAAGACGAACAGAGGAAGCGTCAGATCATCACCAAGGGAGCGGTAGAGGAGATGCTTGCAATCTGCACTCATGCAGAGTTCGGTAAAACCGTTCACGAGTTGACCGATGAGCTGCGGCGGAAAGCCTTTGTCATCAGTGAGCAGATGAACAAAGAAGGTATGCGTGTGCTGGCGGTGGCACAGAAGAGTTGGGTAGAAAAAGAACATGATTTTTCTGTCGAAGACGAATCCGGAATGGTGCTGATCGGTTATCTCGCTTTTCTCGACCCTCCCAAACCTTCGGCAGCCAATGCCATCCGGCAGCTCCATAGCCATGGAGTCGATGTGAAAGTGCTGTCCGGTGATAACGAAGCGGTTGTACGTACCATCTGCCGTCAGGTGGGAGTCGATACGGCCTGTACGCTGAACGGTACGGAGATAGAGCGGCTGACGGATGAAGAACTGAAGTTGAAAATACGGCAGACTACCGTGTTTGCGAAGCTGGCTCCCATGCAGAAGACCCGTATCATCACCTTGCTGCAGGAATTGGGACATACGGTGGGCTTCCTGGGTGACGGCATCAATGACGCTTCCGCCCTGCGCCAGTCCGATGTGGGTATATCTGTGGATACGGCTGTGGACATCGCCAAGGAGAGTGCCGACATCATTCTGCTGGAGAAGGATCTGATGGTGCTTGAAGATGGAGTGATAGAGGGACGCAGAACGTTTGGCAACATTATGAAGTACATCAAGATGACTGCCAGTTCTAACTTTGGCAATATGTTCAGCGTGCTGGCTGCCAGTGCCTTTCTGCCTTTCCTGCCTATGCTGCCTGTCCATCTGCTTGTTCAGAATCTGCTGTACGATACGTCGCAGTCCACCATTCCGTTCGACCGGATGGACCCGGAGTACCTGATGAAGCCGCGCAAATGGGATGCATCCGACCTGAGCCGTTTTATGATTTTTATCGGTCCGGTCAGTTCTATTTTCGACATAGCCTTATTTCTGGTCATGTGGTATGTGTTCGGTTGCAACTCTCCCGAACATCAGACTCTCTTTCAGTCCGGTTGGTTTGTAGAGGGCTTGCTGTCGCAAACGTTGATTGTACATATGATCCGTACCCGCAAGATCCCGTTTATTCAGAGTACGGCATCCTGGCCGGTATTAGGACTAACGTCCGTCATCATGGTTCTGGGAATCGTCATTCCCTTCACGCAGTTTGGGGCTTCCATCGGGTTGATGCCGTTGCCGCTCAGTTATTTCCCCTGGTTGGCAGGCATCCTGCTGAGCTATTGTGTGTTGACGCAGCTTATTAAACAATGGTATGTGAAGCGGTTTACGAAGTGGCTGTAAACACGAATAAAGACCTTAAAAACGGGTCATCCTGTTGTTATAGCAGGATGATCCGTTTCTGCATAATCTCTTTGAGCTGTGCCTGTAACTGGCGCGCATTGATGGGTTTGGGCATGTATCCGTCGAAACCGCTTTCCATCACCCGCTGTTCGTCCGAAGCGTAGGCAAAGGCCGTAACTGCGATGATAGGGACTTTGGCCGAATATTTACGGATCTCTTTAGTGGCTTCATATCCGTCCATGACCGGCATGTTGATGTCCATCAGGATAATCTGCGGATCTTCTTTGCGGAATATTTCTACGGCTTCGCGGCCGTCCCAGGCATGAAGCAGGCGGTAATCCTGGCGGAGGATGGACTCAAATAACCTGAAGTTGCTTTCGTTGTCTTCGGCAATCAGGATGGTCAGTTTGTCTTTCTCTACCGCAATGGGCTGTATAACTGCTTTCCGGACAGGTTCGGCTGTCGATGCAGCTTCGTAAGGGAGGGTAAACCAGAATGTGGAACCTTTACCTTTCTCAGACTCCACACCGATGTGTCCGCCCATGTGGTTGACCAGTGTCTGGCAGATGGATAGTCCGAGCCCTGTGCCTTGTGCGAAACTGTTCAGTTTGACGAATCGGCCGAATATGCTTTCCTGCTCGTCCTTGGCAATGCCGCAACCGGTGTCGGCAACGTAGAAATAAAGCTCTTTTCCGCGAAGCTCGTAGCCAAAGCGGATACTCCCTTTCTCGGTGAACTTGATGGCATTGGTCACCAGATTGATGATCAGCTGGGAAACACGGTTCTTTTCCAGATGAACCAGGCAGCGGTCTGCCGGAGGTACGAATTCCAATTTCACAGCTTCGGATTTCATCTTGAGCTGCAACGTGCTTTCCAGCTCTTTCATTACGGCATTCAGCTCGACGTTGGAGTATTGGAACTCAAGGGTGCCGGCTTCTATTTTCGACAGGTCGAGGATGTCGCTGATCAGTTGTAAGAGCAGGGTGTTGTTATTTTCGATGATGTTGACGTATTCCCGTTTTTCTTCTTCCTCATCGGTAGATGCCAAGATACCCGAAAAGCCTACGATGGCATTCAGCGGAGTACGGATTTCATGGCTCATGTTGGCAAGGAAAGCTGATTTCAGGCGGTTGGATTCTTCGGCGCGGTCTTTGGCCGTGGTAAGTTCCATCTCCATCTTTTTTCGTTTGGTAATGACCAGTGAAGAGCCTACCAGCGTGGTAGGATTTCCGTTTTCGTCGCGGGATTCTACGGCGGCCTGAGCTTCTACCCATTCCACTTTGTGGGTGTGGTTCTGTACGTTGATAACCCGGTATTCCTCCTTTACCTTGTCCGTGCGACCTTCAATCAGGTCTTTGTATGCCTGTTCCACCCGTTTGCGGTCTTCTTTGAATATCTTTGAGAAGTATTGCGTGTCCGGCACGGCCAGTTGCTCGTCGTTCACGTTGTTGCCGGGTGAACTGAGTTCGATGGGTTTGTTGATGTCACACAGGATGGTTTTGCTGAGCAGATCCCATTTCCATGGAATGATATTTGCCACATCCAATGCCATCGACAGCTTGTGGTTGGTGGCGGTCAGTTTTTGTTGTGCCAGGTGTAATTCGGTGCTGTCCAGACAAAAAATATCAACCACGTTATTCTGATGGGTACCTTTGAGGACAATATCATAGAATTTATTGATTTTCCTGAAATAGTATGGGAAAGTAACAACCCGGTTTTCCTTGAGTGACATCTGGATGAAGTGCAGGAACTCGGGGAGGGATTCGGGAAACATTTCACTTGCTTTCTTGCCTACTGCATCTTCTCTGCGGAAAAAATTCTGTTCGAAATGGGGGTTTACGTTCAGGTAGATCAAATCTATGCCTATACCTTGTTCGTTTGTTATCAGCTTCTCCTGCATATAGAGGATGGGCATGTTGTTGATCAGGTTTTTATAGCTGGTCATGGTCTCTATCTCTTTCAACTGTGTTTTCTTAAGTCTGTTCAGTGTGCGGATGCGGTACTGGAAAAACAGGACGAGTAGGACGATGGAGATGCATGTACCTATAAGGAAGTAGCTGTATTGTTCCCAGAAGGTGCGCGGTTTGTTGATGAAATACGTGTTGGCCGGACATAAGTCGGGAGAAAATCCTTTATGGATCAGTGTCTCATAATTGATGATGGGCATACCGTCCAGAGGATAATAGTAAGGGAGGGTGCGGGGTTGCCTGCCATTCAGTACATCGGAAAATATACCGAGAAGCCGCTTGTCGAATTCTGTCTGATTGTAAGAATATCCTCCGGTCATCCCGCTGCTTTTGTCTTTTACGTCAATGGTGCTGAGGGCAAACAGTGGAGGTGAAACAGTAGAAACAATTTTGGGTGATACGATAGACAGTGAAGTGTTGCCCGCAAACTTCCGCTTATAGAACCAGGAAGAAAACAGGATGCCGGTGGTCCGGGGATCGACAAAGTTGAGAGAGTCGATCAGTTGGTTGGTTTCCAGAATATTCTCAGGAGATAAAAAAGTATATTGGACTCCGGGATGGCTGGATTGTAATACTTCCTGTATTTCTATACTGTTTGTTTGATTGACGAATCTCTGATCGCCTACATAAATCAGCTTTTTCATACCGGGAAGGATATGAAACATTAACTCCAGGTTCTCACGAATGTATTGGTTGGAGTAAAGAAGGACGAGGTTATAGGGTTGGGCCAGTTCGGTCAGCGGGATTCGTTCGGACGGAGGGACGGGGTGTTTCTTCAAATAATATTCTCTGGGACCGATGTAGTCTTTTTCGGAGCAGAGTATGATCGGGACATCACCCCATACCTTTCTGAAGTCGTCCCGCAACATCAAGGTGGAATTACCCAGCAATAATAGTGCGCGCGGAGAATGGGAACCATACTTCTCGAACAGGTTGGTCTTGAATTCACACAGTGTACTGTCATTATCCATCATCAAGAGATTCATGTGTTCGGCATAAATGGCTAAGTGAGGATCATCCTTGACAAATTCGGTTGCTGTAAAGATCAGGCGGTTGCTCCATGCGAAGGCTTCCGTATAAGTGTTAATGACCAGAATATAGTCTTTGGTATTCATTGCCTCTTTTTGGGCGGATACAGGGATTACTGATAGGAAACATGTGAAAAGAACCAACAGTTTTCTCAGCAATGGGGTACAGAAAATGGATGTTACTCCAAAGGAAGTAGTCATAAAATTCTATTGAATGATGGCGATGTTTTGTTTATTCGACTGTAAAAGTATTAATAATAAATGAATTATGACCTGTTTTTACTTGATTATATGAAAAGGTTGAGGCAGAAGATCGAGTGAGGGTGGAAAACACAAAGTGTGCCGGGAAGCAGACGGGGCGTTATGAATAGCTTCCGGCACACTGTCGTGATAAGTGCTGTAACGGATGTGTCCAGCGTTACTTCTTCAGAGCCTCAATCAGCTGAGGCATCATTGTCCAAAGGGTGTTTTCATCTTGTGCGGTATAGAAGTTACCGTCAATTTCCGATTTCCCGTCAGTCGCCTGTCCCGTCTGTATAGCGGGTTTGGCAAGCGGGTGGACGGCCAGCCTCTTTCCGGCGGTGATTCCGGTGAAATTAAACATCATGGCAGCGGCACAATGGCCGATCATAAGTTTGCCTTTTTCACCAAATACTTTGATTACTTCCACCAGGTCTACATTGTAGGCCTTTCCTGCATTGTCTTTGAATACCGGCACTGCGTCGCCACAAGCGAATACAAGTGCGTCAAATTCGTCTTCATGCCCTTTGAGATTGGCTATCACGTCATCGGCAAACAGGGTGATGCCGGAATTGGTCTTGATCTCCCGGGTATCTGACACCGCGAATACTTTGTACGGAATACCATTCTCGAAAAAACTTTCCAGATACTGGAACAAACCGAATCCGTTGACCGGATTGACTGCTAATACTGCAACTTTCTTTGCCATAACATAAATTATTAAGTGAAACAATAGTTCTCTTTCGTAAGTTTATTACTTTTGTGCTTGCAAATGTATGTTTCTCTGTGCGGATAAACAAGAACGAACTTCAGAATAAGGAACTTACATAGAGATAACTATTGCTGGAACTCAATGGAATAGAAAAGATTAAAAAATGAAAAATTTTCATCCTACAGGGACATGTCCTATCAGGGACGTACTGTGCCGGCTGGGCGACAAGTGGTCGATGCTGGTATTGGTGACGCTGAACGCGAATGGAACGATGCGCTTCAGTGACATTCATAAAACGATTGATGACATTTCGCAACGGATGCTGACTGTCACGCTTCGAACACTGGAAACCGACGGATTGGTACAACGAAAGGTGTATGCGGAGGTGCCCCCACGAGTGGAGTATTGCCTGACGGAGACGGGACGCAGTCTGATTCCGCATGTAGAGGCGTTGGTAGGCTGGGCACTGGATCACATGACAGTGATTCTTGAACACAGGGAAGGAGAAAGGAAATGAAGGTAGAGCAAGTGTTTTCTGACAAGAAGCGTTTCCTCGATTTGCTCCTGCTGGCAGACGAACAGGAGGATATGGTGGACCGCTATCTGGAACGTGGGGAGATGTTTACCTTGTACGACGGGGGAGAGCTCAGAGCGGCTTGTGTGGTGACCAACGAGGGGGAAGGTATTTACGAACTGAAGAATATCGCGACTTATCCGGAGAGCCAGCGCAAGGGCTACGGCAGATATCTGGTTGAATTCCTGTTCCGTCACTATTCGGACAGATGCTCGGTTATGTTTGTGGGGACGGGCGATACTCCACACTCACTTTCGTTCTATCAGTCTTGCGGATTTGTCCCTTCCCACCGCGTTGAGAATTTCTTTACCGACCATTATGATCATCCCATCTGTGAAGATGGAATTTTGCTCCGGGATATGGTTTATCTGAAGAGGGAAAAGTTATAATAGTCGATGTTTTCTTTGGTCAGAAGGTCAATTGGCATGTAGTTGGTGCATGTCACCTCCTTTTTGAATATCAGGTGGTCACATAGAGTCCTGATACTGTTGAATCCTTGCAACTCCGGTTGCTGGGCAATCAGGAAAGAGACGGTGCCCTCCTTCAGGCAAGCCACGTTCCGTTCGAGCAGGTCGTAACCGATCAGGTTGATATCATTTTTCCGACGCATTTTCAAGTATTCACCGATGATGTATACTTTCGAATTGAACGTGATCCCGTTCTTCACTTCCGGATGTTCGCTGAAGAAATCGTCCAGCATACGGTTGTCTTCAATATTCGGGTCGGCGTGCAGGTCGAGTTCAAGGATATTGCAGTCGGGATGATGCTCCCGCATATATTGGCGGAAACCGATTTCACGGTTTTCCTGCTGGTTCGATCCGATCACCCCTTCGTGTATCTTACGGAAAATCACGATCTCCCGGTCGTTTCCGGCAAGCAGCATCAGCATACGTGCCGCAAAGTATCCGCTTTGGTGGGAGTTCTGACCGAAGAAGGCGAGGGGAGGGACATCTTTTATTTGTGAATCGATGTATATATAAGGTATACCCAACCCGTTCAGTGCATCGGTGAATTCTTTTGTGTATTGCGGTATGGTAGGAGCAAACATCACTCCGTCCGGGCGTTCTTCAATGACAGCCCGGCTGGTTGCTGCAAACGAATTGTAATCATAAGGATCGTAGTGAGTGATGTCCACTGAGATATTGAAATCGGAATATGTGCTAACCGCTTCACGGATACCTTTCTGCACGTCTGTCCAGTATTCACCTTCCAGATGCTTGGGTAACAGGCAGGCAAAAGTGTATTTCTTGTTGGAGGCCAGTGCACTGGCATACATATTGGGCTGGTAGTCCAGTTGCTTCAGGATTTCTTCCACCCGTTTCCGGCTTGCTTCCGATACTCCGCTACGGCCGTGGAGCACGCGGTCGACAGTTCCTACAGATACGTTCGCCAAACGGGCAATATCCTTGATTCTGATTCTTTCTGGCAATTTATTCATGCGTCTTCTTTATTTATGCGGGGTTTTGTGCCCGGACACAATAATAGTTTTATTTCTATGGACACAAATATATAATAATTTTTGTAATCATGAAAATCTGTGTATCTTTGTGTCCGCACACGGACTTTGCCGGTGTCTATTTTATACATTGCTATTGTTCATATATCCAGTATGTTATTGAGAAGATTGGGGGGGTGAATAATAAATTGTAACTGAACAATTAAGATCGATCGTTTTAGAATAGAAACAAATTAAACTCAAAACTAACTAAATATAGAATTATGAGAAAGAAAGTCGTTACGTTAGGCGAAATCATGCTCAGGTTATCTCCTCCGGGAAATACTCGTTTTGTTCAATCGGACTCTTTCGATGTGGTGTACGGTGGGGGTGAGGCTAACGTAGCTGTGAGCTGCGCTAATTATGGCCATGATGCTTATTTTGTAACCAAGCTGCCTGAACATGAAATAGGGCAGTCGGCTGTAAATGCACTCCGCAAATATGGTGTGATGACAGATTATATTGCCAGGGGAGGCGACCGTGTCGGCATCTATTATTTGGAAACCGGTGTTGCCATGCGTCCCAGTAAGGTGATTTACGATCGTGCGCATTCCGCCATTGCCGAAGCCGATACGGCGGATTTTGATTTTGACAGGATTATGGAGGGAGCCGACTGGTTTCATTGGTCGGGTATTACTCCCGCCATTTCGGACAAAGCAGCCGAATTGACCCGTTTGGCATGTGAGGCTGCCAAGCGTCACGGGGTGACCGTGTCGGTCGATCTGAATTTCCGTAAGAAGCTGTGGACAAAGGAGAAGGCACAATCCGTGATGAAACCTTTGATGAAATATGTAGATGTCTGCATCGGTAATGAAGAAGATGCGGAGCTTTGTCTGGGATTCAAGCCCGACGCGGATGTGGAAAGAGGACATACGGATGCCGAGGGGTATAAGGAGATTTTCCGGCGTATGTCGGAAGAGTTTGAATTCAGCTATGTTATCTCGACACTGCGTGAATCTTTCTCCGCGTCCCACAATGGCTGGAAGGCCATGATTTATAATGGTAAGGAATTCTACGTTTCCAAGCACTATGACATCGATCCGATTGTCGACCGGGTAGGTGGTGGGGATTCGTTCTCCGGAGGCATTATCCATGGTCTGCTTACGAAGCCTACACAGGGTGAAGCGCTTGAATTTGCCGTGGCGGCATCGGCATTGAAGCATACCGTCAGCGGAGACTTCAATCTGGTTTCTGTGGCAGAAGTCGAGGTGCTGGCCGGAGGCAATGCGAGTGGACGTGTACAAAGATAAATTCAATTGTAAATAAATAGATATGGCTAAATTTGATAAAATGGCTGTCTTGACTAAGATGGGGACAACGGGCATGATTCCTGTATTCTATCACGAAGATGTGGAAGTGGCGAAGAAAGTGCTAAAGGCCTGTTATGAAGGTGGCGTCCGTGCTTTTGAATTTACAAACCGGGGGGATTTTGCCCAGGAAGTATTTGCCGGAATCGTGAAGTTTGCAGCCCGTGAGTGTCCGGAAATGGCTATGGGTATCGGTTCTGTGGTCGATCCGGCTACTGCGGCTTTATATATACAGTTGGGGGCTGACTTCGTGGTAGGGCCGCTATTCAATCCGGCGATTGCTAAGATATGCAATCGCCGGCTGATTGCATATACACCGGGATGCGGTTCGGTTTCGGAAGTGGGCTTTGCGCAGGAGGCCGGCTGTGATCTTTGCAAGATATTTCCGGGAGATGTATATGGTCCGAATTTTGTAAAAGGCCTGATGGCTCCGATGCCATGGTCCAAGTTGATGGTGACCGGTGGGGTGGAACCTACGAGGGAGAATCTGACATCTTGGTTCAAGGCAGGCGCATTCTGCGTAGGCATGGGGTCCAAATTGTTCCCGAAAGATAAAGTAACGGCCGGAGACTGGGGATATGTCACCGGGAAATGTGCCGAAGCCTTGGCTTACATTGCCGAAGCAAGGAAATAGGTGAAGTTTTCCGGTGTTTTTTTCACCACAGATTACACAGATTCCCACAGATTTTTGATTGTTCTTATCCATAAGATAAATCATTAATCTGTGGGAATCTGTGTAATCTGTGGTGAGCCTTTCTGTCAGCCCTTCTTTACCAGCTTCTTCAGTAAACGTGTAGCTGTGAATGACTGGCGGTGGAAGATAAATACCGGTACGGCAGCTCCTACAACCAGGGCAAACAACACAAAGATAGTGGTACTGCCATTGTGGAAGAAATCTACCAGATATTGCAAGGAGGCAGTTTCATCCTTGGTCTGCATAAACTTTGTCAGTGCCAGGATACTTTTATAAGCGAACATTCCCGGAATCATCGGCAGGAGAGACGGGAACGAGAATACCTCCGCCGGACAATGGATTGCCTTGGCAAAGGGGATGGCTAACAAACCGATGGAGACGGCAGCAAAGAAAGAGGCTGTGGCGATGTCCATCGTGAACAGATGCGTATGCATCAGGAAGTAGCGTAATCCGTGCCCAACGGCCGCCAGAAAAGCAGAGATCAATATGGCTTTCCGGGGTGGATTGGAGATGATGGCAAATCCGATGGCAGCAATGGCGGCGAATGCGCCGTCGAGTATAATGGCGGTTATAAATTCTATATTCATCATAAAGTGCTGATTCCGGTGATTAAAAGGGTCATTGAAAGGCCGATTGCTATACAAATGATAAGCAGACAGGCATTAATAAATCTCGATGTTCCCGCTAGTACATGTCCGTCGATGATGTCCATGATGGAGTTGATCAGTGGTACACCCGGGATCAGGTAGAGGACGCTGGTACCCAAAGCCATATCCGGAGTGGTTCCCCAGTGCATCAGGTAGCCTGTGCTGCCGATCATCGAGGCGATGAACGAAGAGATGATGAATACTGCCAGATGATTCCAGTGACGTCCCATTAGTTCGGTACGGACGAAGAAACCTGCCAGGGTGGCGGCGAATACGATCCCCATAGAAATAAAGTCACCTTGGAACAGGCGGCAGAATGACGCATTGGCAAAAGCAACGAGGATCAGTACGAGCCATTTGCTTTCGCGCGGCTTGCTGACTATTTCGTGATAACGTCGCTGGAGTTCAGTGAGAGACAGATGCTCGTCATACGCTTCCCAGCTCAGGGTGCTGAGGGCGGAGTTGATGGCGAAATTCAGCCCCATGGGTTTGATTTTGTTTACTGTGCTGTACGAGTGTGAGTTATCGGCGTCGCGTAACGTCATGATGATGGTTTTCTGAAAGATGGTCATGTCACAGAAAAAGCCGAAAGACTCGGCAATTCGCGATGTGTTTCGTACGATGCGTGATGTCTGTACACCTACGGCCATCAGGCTGGTGGAATATTCAGACAGGAATTTAGATAGTTCTTTTAATTCTTGGTGGATGTCCATAAGGTTTTGATTAATTATGAGCTTTTCTTGTCTTGATGATGCGGTGGATTATCAGGGCAGCAATATAGGCAACGGCAAATCCGATAATGGAAAAGATGGCCGTTTCCTGTTCTTTGAATGATTTCCGGTGCATGGCCGGTGTTGTGGCTGTGTAAGCGGTGGTGGAAGTAGTGGCTTCCGTGGAATAGGTTGCTAACATTTCTTTTTACTCTTTCTTAAATCAGTGATACATACATGTTGCTTTTCTACATTTCCGGTGAAGGGAATGCGGTTGATGTGTCTGTATAGTGCTTCGATTCCGGTTTAGGTCTTAGATGGGGGATACCCTTTTTAACGGGTGAATTGCGTCTTTTCGGGGGACAAAGGTAATCAAAAAAATTGCAGGCAAAAGGAGAAGCCGGTTTCTTTTTGGAGAGTTGTTGATCTGTTTCAATTGAAAGGAAATGATATTTGCATAAAGGCGGAATTCCCGGAAAGTTTGTTTCCGGTTGTTATTCAGAGCCGTGAGACAGCATTGGGCTTTTGATTCGTGGGGGGAGAAAAAGATTTAAGAGTTTCCGAAAAAGACTTAAACGTTTTCTGAAAAGACTTAAACGTTTCGCTGAGAATGCTTAAGTGTTTCACTGAAAAGACTTAAATGTTTGAGGGCAAAAAGGTTCAGGTCTTTTGTTTGCCGGCCGACAACCGGATACTGAAATTCCCGTCTGCAGAGCGCCGGATGGGTATATCAGCAGTTCACCACAGAACAGCAGGCTACACAGAGAAGATAATTGCTTGGATTATCTGTAAACTGCATCTCTGTGTGATTTGCTGATCTGTGGTGAAACAGACTTTTGACATGCCCTTCCATACGCTGTTTGCCAACTTTCGGGGGACAGTCCTGTCGAGAGTACTTATTCTTCCGGGACGTAGATGATTTCCCCGTTATCTAATTCATAGGCAATACCTACCTTCTTTCCCTTCTTGCCGCTTTTCTGCTGGTCTTCCGAAGGAGTATAACGGTTGATCTTCTGTCCTTCTTTGGTGATGATTTCCATATTCTCTTTTCCGGGGTTTTTCACCATGGTGTAGTCTTCCTGAGAGAACACTTCGGTCATGTTGTAGCGGCTGACAAGAGCTACCATCAAGGCTACGGCAAATACCATGGCTACATCGAACAGGTTCGATACGACGCTGATCGGGTCGGCATCTTCTTCTTTTCTGAGCAGGTTTCGTTTCATCGGGCCGCACGTTTTTCGTTCAACAATTCGGAAAGAAACTCCAGATTGGTCATATCCTGAAGATACCAGCGCTGTTTCACCTGTTGAGTGAGGAACCCTACGGCTCCAGCTACCAGTCCGACAACGGTAGTGGCAAAAGCGATCTGCATGTTATAGGCCATCGAAGCGATGTCACCGCTTGCCAGTCCGGCAAGGGCGGGACCCATCGGAATAAGTGTGCCCATCAGTCCGAGGATAGGCCCGAGCTTGGTCAATGTTTTAGAAATGGCGAGGTCTTTGTCGGCTGCAATCTCGAAGTTGGCGAGCAGGCGTTGTACCTGTGCCGGACTATCGTGTGCTTCGAGTACCTGGCGGATATAGGATATGACGAGGGATGATGATTTCTCCGGCAATTTGGCTGCCAGTTCAGTAACAGTGGCAGGAGTGAGTGCGTTCAGTTCGTTGCGGAGCAGTGCCTCTGTCTTGCGTATCGAAAGATACTGTCCGTAGAAACTGCCGACCAACAGAAGTGCACGGCCGAATAATACGATAAGCAATACGATAACAGGAACGAGCAGTCCTGTAGAAATCCAATATAAAATGTCTGATATGATATTCATTGTCGATCAGTTTTAAAAAGTTGATTTACCTGTTGTTTTTATGATTGATTACTTTTTTTCTTCAGTCTCCACCATCCGAGTCCGATGGCGCTGCCGATGACGGTTATTCCTCCGACGCCGGTCAGTGCTCCCCAGTTCACTTCACTGACTCCGGCTACGGAAGTCTGTCCGTTCACGGTAGCGACAATCCCCAGGATGGCTACCAATGCGTTAGTGAGGAAGAAGAGTTCCAACCGCAGTTCTTTCTCCGGAAGGAGATAGAGCAGCACCCGGCGTCCCACGGGGATGGCTATTAACACACAAGCGGCATACCCCCACGCCACGGTGGTGAATGGTGTCCCCGGGAAAGCAAAGATAAGATAGACCAGCCCGCTGAATAATACCGGGAAGATAAGCAGTCCCGGAAACCATCTCAGGAATCGGTAGGTGAGCAGCGTGCGGGGCTTTACCGGATAGGCACTGGCAACGTGTACCGCCAGCATGGCATAGGCCATCTGGAGGCTGACCTCGATAGTCAGTAAAACGGAAGTGTCCAGCATCAGGGCGGTGTTGCCCAGCCAGTCGGCAATCTGTGTTTTCGACTGCTCGATGGCATACGGCCACATCAGTCCCGCAAACAGGGCGGCAACGGCAGCGATGATGCCTACCGCCACTGCTTTCCAGAAAGTCTGTTTCAGCAGAAAGTTGAATGCTATTAACAGCATTAATACAAGTACGACTGTATCCATACTCCTGATTATTCTGATGTTTTACGACGTTTGCGGACAAAGAGTACGAGTGCCAGTATCACCACTACTACGGCTGCACCCACGGCAATGTTGCTCAGGGTTGTCTTTTGTTCTTCCGGTGTCTGGTTTATCTCTTCTTTCTTCATCACCATTCCTTTGGCATCGCCCGAAGCTTTTGCTTCACGTATCCTGGTGATGTTTTCCTTGTACTGTGCGGCAGCCGGAGCATCCGACTTGGAAGCGATGTATTCGCGCAGTTTGGCATTGTCGCATACAAAACCCGAGCACGACGGACGATACTTGTTTACCGTTTCGGTATGGAGTTTTGCCAGTTCGGCAACCTGCTCGGCGCTTGCTTTCCACAGACCTTTGCGGGCACTTTCGAGCATGACGGCAGTCATCTCTTCAAGGGCGGCGGGACTTTGTGTTTCGAAGAACTCTTTCACGTTCAGATTGTATTCGTCTTTTACGTATACATTGTAAATGTTGTCCCAAAGTTCTTTGTCGATGGCGGCAGGTTTCATCACGTTCCAGCCATATGTATTGGTTACAGTCTCGGCAAATTCGGCGGCAGAGGAAGAACCGCCTTTCATCTTCTCTTTGATGTAAGCGGGGTTGAGGATGGTGGTGCGGCTTTCTACACCGACAGCCTCTTTGACTTCTTGCATGCGCATGTGGTTACGGTTGCGATAATCGCTCAGGTAAGCGTCGGGGTCCTTGCCGGTCACGTTGCGTACGGCAAGGTTCATGCCTCCCATAAACTCGTATACGTGGTCGAGACTCAGTGCCCCCCATGTATTGCTCTGACGAGGCTGAACCACTACATCCGTACGGGTCAGTGCGGCTTCAAAAGCATATTTCCGGAAGGCCTCCCAGTTCTTTTCGCTACCGTAGTAAGCACCCATATTATTAAGGTAAGTGGCGGCTATTTCTGATTCATTTTCCCAGCGGTCACCGGATTCGACCATCTCCTGGATACCTGTGCCGTACATTCCGTTGGCACCGCCGAACACACGGAAAGCAGCCATCTCACGGGCATCCTTCGGGCTTACCCCTTTCTCGGTCAGTGCCCGTTCGGCTTCTACCACACTTGCCGCTACCTGGTTTTCATATTTGTCGTCTTTGGCAGCCGCGGCCATCTCTACCGCACGGTTGATCAGGAAAAGGCGGGATGCTGCAATATCACGGAGCTGTCCCGATGTCTGTACCACTACGTCGATACGGGGGCGCCCCAATTCGGCTGATGGAATCAGCTTCAAGTCACTGACACGCCCGAAGGCGTCACGAACCGGCTCTACACCGAGCATATACAATACCTGTGCGATGGTAGCTCCTCCCGTTTCAATGAACTCGGCAGACCAGAGTGTGTAGCTGACTTTACGGGGAATGCTGTCGTTATGACGGCTTCGGTAAGTTTCGATGGTCTGTTTGGCCAGTGCCACTCCTTTTTCCCAGGCCGACTCCGAAGGAGTGGCTTCTGCATTGATGGCGTACATGTTGCGTCCTGTAGGCAGAGTGTTGGGGTTCGCAATCGGATCACCACCGGGTGAAGGCGCAGTGTATCCGCCATTCAGGGCATTGACCAGGCTGGCGAGCTCTTTCTCGGGGCTGTCGGCCAACTCTGTCTTATAGTTACCCACGTTTCGGATGGTGCGTTCCACCTCCGTCAAGGCAAGGGCGAAGTTGATTTCCTCTTTGCTGTATTCTTTTTGGGCAGGTTTCTTTCCCACTTTTTGAGGATTCATCTTTGCTTCCATCTTCTTCAGGGCTTCCGGACTGGCACCCATTTTCTTTGCCATTTCCATGGCCTTGGACGAATCCATGTGAGCACCCATCTCTTTCATTTTCTCCTTCATGGCTTCCGGCATCTTATGTGTTGCCTTTCCGGTCTTGTCCTCTGCCTTGTTTTTGGCAGCGGCAGCCATCATCATCGCCATCATTCCTTTCGGAGCATTGCGTGAAGCTTCTATTTCGCGTGCTTTCGCCAGTTCTTCGGGGCTGACACCGGCTGTACGGCAGATCAGTTCGTCTGTTGCCAGTGCAGGGTTGCTTATCAGTTTTTCTACCAAAGCACGGGCCGGATTCAGGTAACGCTGCGTAAAGAGGGAGCGGTGCTTCTCTACATCGGCTGTCGCTTTGCCACGTTGTTTGTCGAGTGACAGGAGGCTGTAAGCTATCGGCTCGGTTGCCATGGCAAGTACGGAAGAAGTGATACGCTCCGGTTCATAGGGTATACCCATTGTATAAAGCTGTCCGGTGATTTTTTCCGTGGCCAGTTCTTCGGCGAAGTTCTCCACACGTGCCACTTCATCCTCGCTGTATGGGCGGGTCAGTAAGCTATCCAGTCCCAGTTCACGGTGAATGCCCAGTTTTACGGTGAGTGCTTTCACGGCAAGCGACTGCTTCTCTTTCGATCCGGTGGTATTATTGTAAATCTTGATTTTCTCCATCAGGTCACGGTAGATACCCCGTACGCTACTTTCGAGGAAAGGAGGCGTGAGGTAAGATTGCAGGGTGGCATACGAACGGCGTTTGGCTATCATGCCTTCTCCCACGTTGCCGATGGAATAAATGTAAAGGTGCGGAAGAGTTCCCACAAGGCGGTCGGGCCAGTCGTTGCTGCACAGCGCCACCTGTTTCCGTGGAGTGAATTCAAGGCTTCCGTGCGTACCGAAGTGAATCATCGCATCTGCCTTGAACCCGTGCTGCATCCAGAGGTACGAAGCGATGTAAGTGTGGGGAGGTGCGGCATTGGTGCCATGCACCACCTGGAAGGCATTGTCTCCGCTGCCGGCTGCCACCTGCGGCATCAGTACTACGTTGCCGAACTGCAATCGTGCGATGCCCAGACGTCCGTCGGACGTAGTCATGTATTGGCCGGGGAACTCACCGTTGGCAGCTACCACTTCAGCGTATTTTTCGGGACGGAGCGATGCTTTCACCCAGCTTTCGTATTGCTCTTTGGTCACCAGTTCGGGGTTACCGGTTTTCATAAATTCATCAAAAGCTCCCTCTGCATACATGCCGAATACGGCTCCCTGTGCCTGGATCATATTCTCCAGGTCCTTGGCATTGGCAGGGAGGTTTTCCACCCGGTAACCTTCTTTCTTCATCCTCAACAGCAGGTTGTAAAGCGAGGGGCCTACTTCCATTCCGCTTGCTGTCAGCGCATTCTGTCCGGGACCTTTATAGTAGACGATGGCTATGTGCTTCTCGCTGTTGGGTTTTGTTTTCAGGGAGAGGTAGTTGTTCACTGTGCTTACGAACGTTTCCAACCGTTCGGGAACAGCAAATGAATGTTGCAATCCTTCGTCATCTTTGTATTGGGCAAAGAGGGCGAACGGGCGGATGGCACCGTCAATTTCCGGTGTCACTACGCTTTGCGAAAGAAACCCGCCGGACATACCCATCGGGTCGTTTTCCCAGTCTTCCACCAGACTGTTGATGGTGAGCGGGGCGAAGAGAGGAATGTTGTGCTCTTTCAGATATTCCACCATGGCGTCGCCCATGCGTCCGTGTGCCATGTTGATAACGGCATCCGGTCCGATTTCACGGACGAACTCCATGAACCGGGTGAAAGAAGAGACCGGATACACGTTGTGTCCCGCCTCTTCGAGTGCTTTAATCAGTTCCGTGGCATCCGCCATCTGTCCGGTGATCACAATCTTGCGTGCCCCCTCTTTATAGAGTCCGTTTTCGCGGAGAAACTTTTCATAATCGGACACGTTTAGGAATTCCATTTCGTCATCCGGATTTTTCACTCCGGCGTGGTAGAGAAGATCGGTCGGTTTCTCTACCGGTGCTTCCGGTGCAGGTGCCGAGATCAACTTGCCGTCAATCTCTTTGCGGACATACGAAAGCAGATTCCGGTAGTTTACCTTTCCGGCATGGGTAAGATATTGGCGTATCTGTTTCATCTGTACCGAATCGAGGTTGCAGATATTGTTTGCGGGGTTGGTTGCCATGGAGGTGTACACCGGTACGCCTTTGTCGGCTGCCCGTTGTATCAGTTGGCGCTGCTCTTCGACGATGCGCAATCCCATACCGTTGACGAACACCATATCGTAGTTCGTCAGTTCGTCCAGGTGATCCGTAGAGACTTCTCTTAGTTTGACAAACGAGTTGTCGTTTGCCTTTGAAATATTTCCCAGATTGATGGTCTGGAAATTGACAAAGGCAATCTTCGTGGCGCTGAAACAGGTCCGCCAGACAAATACTCCGACGAGTATTGCCGCGGCCACGCAACAGGCTGTGATGATTTGTTTCTTTTTCATATTGCTTCTTGTTCTTTGGTTTATCTTATCTGTTTTAATTGCTGGTTCAATGATCTGTTTATTGATATATCAGACTGTTTGAATGAATTGTTCAACGCTTTGATTATCAGCGATTTTAAAACGAATTGAACTCATTCGTATGCTGATGTACCCAGAGAATACGACTCTCCTAATCTTGTTTGTTATTTTCTGAATATCCGGTCAACGTCTAACGAAAGCCCTACGGAAAAATTGGTTCCCGTTGTATAGGGCGAATTGGCGTAATAATAATCAGGACGATAGTTGAACAGGTTGTTGACGGCCATATTCACATTGATTCCTCTCCATACTCGTTGCGTGAGAGTCAGATTCCACATGGTATAACCCGGATAAGTAACCTTTTCCGTTCCGGCATTCGGATCGTTGGAGGTATACTGGTTTGTTTTCACTTGCGACAAAGCACGTCCATCGAGTGACAGGTTGAAGTCATAGTGGTCCCACGTTTTGCCGTATTCCAGTCGTACTGTAGCCGAGTGGGGGCGGGTAGAAGTGGTCTTCGCCTGTCCCTCGCGCATGAACTCATGGATGTACGTGTACGAGATGCGTGCGCCTATGCCGCAGGGATATTTGGCAGAAACATTGGCATCGATTCCGGCGATGTCCACCCGTGGAGTATTGGTATATATTTGAGCAATTGTTCCGTCGGTATCTCTGAAAGAGCTATAATCAATGCGGTCGTGTACCAGGTTATAATAACCCGTCAGCGTGAAGTTGTAACGATTCTTGGTGTATTCTCCCGAGAGTGAGAAGTTGTGGCTGGTTTCCGGGTTCAGATCCGGGTTACCATAAATCATCATGGTGCTTGCCATGTAGAAGTCCATGTGCATCTCCTTCAGGGTGGGCGAACGGAATCCTTGCGCATATGATCCTCTCAGGGAGCAGTTTCCTATCTTGTACATCAATCCCAGATGGGGTGAGAAGTGGCGCACGTTCGATTCGGAGAAGTAATCGAACCGCAATCCGGCAATCACGTTGAAGTGTTCCGTCGGGTTCCAGTCGAATTGTCCGAAAGCGTCGGCAGAGTGCATCGTGTAATCACCGTTATCTTCAAATTGGTACGACATCAGGTAATCTCTCAAGTAATCCGCTCCGACGGTCAACATGTTTTTATCGTCGAACGTGTAGTTGTAAAGGGCGCGTACGCTGTGTTGCACGTTGCTGTAGTCGCGGATGTCATTCTTGTACGATACCAGATAGTCACTCTTGTCGTACTGGTCGAATGTATAGGCAACTTCCAGGTTGCTTTGGGTATTTAAGTCATAGTTCCCTTTCAGTCCGCCGCTGAATCCGCGATAGCGGTTCTTGGTCTCCGGTGATGCATCCCGTTCACGGAAATAATAACCGGCACGTGCCGTCAGCCGTAGCTGTTCGTTCGGGGTGAACATCAGTCGTTCCTTCACATTCCAGGTCTTGTTGCCATTGATGGTTGTATAGTCTCCCTGTTTCACGTCGTAGGAGTCTATGTTGGTATATTGCACGTTGGTTTGGCTGTAGAACTTACCGGCATTGAACCCCACCGTACCGCCGTGTCGCTGGTCGTTGTGTACTCCAAAACGGGTATTGAGGTTCAGGTTCCACGGATCATCCGAAGCCTTGGTGATAATATTGATTACGCCGCCGATGGCATTCGAGCCATACAGCGTAGAAGCTGCCCCTTTCACGATCTCCACCCGCTCCACGTTGTCCAGGTTGAGGCGGTTATAATCTACATTGTTCAGTGTCTCTCCCGCCAGGCGTTCGCCGTCTACCAGGAAGAGGACGGCGTTACCGCCGAATCCTTGCATGTTGAGTTGCACCTGTTGGTCCATCGAGTAAGAGAATTCGATGCCTGGTAGTTCTACCTGAAGCAATTGTCCGATATTCGTGGCATCCACCTTTTTCAGATCGCCCGCTGTGATTACCCGGGTGATGATGGGAGCATCTTTCAGCAGTTTCGGGGTACGTGTTCCGGTGACGACTATTGTACCCAGATCCATCAGGTCTTCTTTCAGGACGAAATCGAGACGGCCTTGCCGAGCAGCCGTTGTTTTCTTTGAAGTCGTTACATAGCCGACGAATGAGACCTGAATGGTGTACTCCTTCTGGTCCGGAAGTGTCAGGGTGTAGTGCCCTTCCGTGTCGGTGGTGGTACCGACGGATGGCTTTTCTTTCAAAGTGATGGTAGCGCCGACCAGTGCTTCTTTGTCGGTATCGATCACCTTACCGGATATTTTATGTTGTGCGGCAGTTACACTTGTCAGCAAGAGGCTTGCGAAGAGGCAACATGCCTGTTTAAGTAGTCTTTGCATATTTATTTTATTTGTTTTTATCTTTATCAGAGGGTGATTACGGTTCGTATGGATACAGGTAATCAAAAGTCATGTACCCTTTGGCTCCTTTGGCGTTCATATAACTCGTCAGACGAATGGCAGCCATGGTGCCGTCCTCCATCCTGAGCAGATATACCTTATTGGACGGAGTGTAAATGGGAGGCATCTCTCGGGTGTCTACATCGAGCCATTTTGAGAGCTCCGGATTGTAGTCCGACGGGGCGTAGATCAGGTATCCGTCATCCTCCATCATGTGTGAGACATCGATGGCAATTTTGTTCGTCGTCCATTCGTCTGCCACGAATGTTCCTTGCGGCATGCTGCCCGCATTCTTCAGTGCATTCAGGCTCTGGAAGTCGGTTTCAAGCACTTCACCGCCATTCGTCTTTACATCATACCGATGAATGGCGAGGTCCCATGCAGCCGGATCTTCTGCGCCTTCGGAGGTAATCTTGGCCGAGTCAATCCGCAGGGTGTGCAGGTTGATGTAGTTCCACTTTGTATATTGGGTTGCGTCCACCCGGACTGTACCGCTGTGATTGGCACGGTCTATTGCAATGAAACCGAAATCCTTTGCAGTTTCCGGTTCGTCATAGATGTTACTCAATATCCCATTACAAGCTGAGAACGATACGAGTATCGTTCCCAGCAGAGTAAAGTTCATTAACAGAGAATTTATTTTCATGTAAGTGAGATTGTTCTGTTATCAGGTCTATTCTGTTCTTAACTTATTTATTTGCCGGTACGTCACCTTTGGCGAAAGTGATAGTCAGTCCTCCCATCACGGCCGGCACAGATATTTCAAAAGAAGGAGCCGCTTTCGCCGCGTCGATGGTTCCTTTCAGGGTGCAATCATATGTTTTGGGATCTTTTCCTGCCATGGCCATTACGGTCTCTCCTTCTCCGCTAAGGGTGTACGCATTGCTTTCTGATTTTACGATCGCATTGTTGATGGTGAACTCACCGAAGGAGTCGGAAGTGTATGTCACGTTCACGGTCCCGTCTTCATTAGCAGTCACTTTGATCGTCTGGTCTGCCGCATATTCTCCGTTAGGGAAATATTGCGCTACGGCTTTGGTATAACCCGCGTAAGAGCCTGCAACCATTGCCGCCGCCGGAGCCTCTCCCTGAGTGAAAGTGATAGTCAGCCCGCCCATCACGGCCGGTACGGATATTTCAAAAGAAGGAGCCGCTTTCGCCGCGTCGATGGTTCCTTTCAAGGTGCAATCATACGTTTTGGGATCTTTTCCTGCCATGGCCATTACGGTCTCTCCTTTTCCGCTAAGGGTGTATGTATTGCTTTCTGATTTTACGGTCGCATTGTTGATGGTGAACTCACCGAAGGAGTCGGAAGTGTATGTCACGTTCACAGTCCCGTCTTCGTTAGCGGTCAGTGTGATGCTTTGCTTGTCGGCATATTGTCCGGCAGGGAAATATTGCGCTACAGCTTTGGTATATCCGTCGTATTTTCCGGCTACCACTTGGTTGAGGGGTGTTTCTTCATTCTTGTCGTCATTGCAGGCTGCGCAGGCGCACAACACAAACATCATAGTCAGTAAATTCTTAATTCTCATTTGTTTTCTTATTTTTAATGTTAGTATTCTGATAAATGTGTATGTCTTACTATTATATAAGTATTGAATTATTTTTGAATTCGGATGCAAAGGTAGGCTCAATAAAAAGGGCTTACAATACCTAAATAGTGTGAAAAAGAACTTGGCGGATACCCATAAATAAGTAAGCTCTTTTGAGGATATTATCCGTTTATCCTGCCGGATTTATAGTGTTTTTGTCGCGCTTATGGGAAGCAAAATGCTGAGAAACAGCCCCGTTACAGCACATTCATTTTTGTATTGTCGGATAATATCATTGGTCCGACTCCCTATATGTGATTACCGGTTGCCTGATAATTAGGCATTAATAGGTATTGTCTTCCCACAGTGCTCTGCGTACTTTTGTGCCATTACTAAAATTTCGAAGTTATGATGGAATTAATCAGCAAAACCCGTAATGGAATGATAACCTACTGTGCCCACTGTAAAGTGTATCATCTGGAATTTGGCAACCTCTTCTTTCGTCTGTCCGAGGCTGGTCTTGAATGTCTCCGCAATTATATTGTATCAATCAACGGATCTTATTGTGAGAAGGCAAACCGGAAAATGAATGCTAACCGGAAGATCTTTCTGAAGTTGCCGGCACAGAATGTTTATTTCTGTGTCTGCCAGGCTGAACTTGAAGAACTGAAGTCTCTGGTGTTACTACAGGCACCGGCCGGTGAAGAGGCAGACAACCTGATCTCTTTTATGTATGATATTTCATTGAACTAATTTGTCTGCCGGACTGTTTTAAAAGTAGATAAATATCTTATCGATAATGGTACATTCTCACGAACATCATCATGAGCACGTCCATGAGTTGACGTCGCTCAATAAGTCTTTTATAATTGGCATTACGCTGAACATTTTGTTTGTCCTCGTTGAGTTCGGCATCGGTTTTTATTATGATTCTTTGGGTTTACTCTCCGATGCCGGACACAATTTGGGCGATGTGGCAAGTCTTGTGTTGGCTATGCTCGCTTTCCGGTTGGCAAAAGTGCACCCTAACAGCCGTTATACGTATGGTTATAAAAAAAGTACGGTATTGGTATCTTTGCTCAATGCTGTCATCCTTCTGGTTGCTGTCGGTATTATCGTCACTGAAAGTGTGGAGAAATTATTTCATCCTGTTCCCGTTGAAGGTGCTGCCATTGCTTGGACAGCCGGGGTAGGGGTAGTCATCAACGCCATCACAGCCTGGCTCTTTATGAAGGACAAAGAAAAGGATCTTAATGTGAAGGGAGCTTATCTGCACATGGCTGCCGATACGTTGGTATCAGTGGGAGTAGTCATTTCGGGTATTGTCATCATGTACACCGGCTGGACGATTGTCGATCCGATTATCGGTCTGGTGATTGCTGTTATAATTGTTATATCAACCTGGGGCTTGCTGCATGACAGCCTTCGCCTCTCACTTGATGGAGTCCCTGTAGGCATCGATAGTGGGAGGATCGGACAGGTTATATTGGAACAATCTGGGGTAGAGGGATACCATCATCTACACATCTGGGCGTTGAGCACTACCGAGACAGCCTTGACTGCCCATATTGTGATAAACGATTTACGCCGCATGGAAGAGGTGAAGCACAAGATCAAGAACGAACTGGCACATGCCGGTGTCAGCCATGTCACTTTAGAGTTTGAGTATAAAGGGGCTTGTTGTGAAGGGGAAGATTGTATGTGTTGAGAAAATCAGTTCTTCTTGAAAAGCAATTTGTCAATCTGATATTTAAAACGTGTCAGAATCCCCTCTTTGGCTTCCTGTCCGGAGGCCTTGGAAAAAAACGCAGGGAAATCGCTTCACTCTTTTTTGTATTGGCAGATATTACATCCGTCCGGTTGCCATCCGATAGCAATTGGAATCCATTTTGGTAAATAAGGGTCTTCTTTTATATTTCTACTTTCTATTTGATCATTTGTCTATAACTTGGACAGTAGGTGAAATAGAAGGAAAAGATCTTTCCAATGTCTTTTCCTCACTTGGATAATACCTTCCACTCCGTATCATTATGGCATATTAGCCGGAGGGTTACGCCATCCCGGCCGGATGGCGTAACCCTTTTGTGTTTATCCTTACCCGTTTTTTCCCGGAAGTCCGTAAATTCACCCTGCTTATACTGCCCTGGGAAGGGGGGAATCCGTTCGCTTCTGCCGAATTTTCTTCTGTTTGCTCTCTTATTGCGGTTGTACGTGTTAGTGAATTCTTTTCTTTTGTATCTTTTTGTTAATGATCTACCCCATATGTCTATCTTTATGTTTATAAATACTTTGCAGACCTTGGAAATTACTTCTTCTTTTACTATAACCGAAAACAGTTTTTTACGTACCTTTGCACCACTAACAACTAAAATTAACCTTTTTATTTATGTTTACTGACTTATTGCACTCCTCTTATTTCTCGCTCTTCCTTATCGTAGCGTTAGGCTTCATGTTGGGAAGAATCAAGATCAAGGGGCTATCGCTCGATGTGTCGGCGGTCATCTTCATTGCCCTTCTTTTTGGGCATTTTGGTGTAATTATCCCAAAGGAACTGGGTAATTTCGGATTGGTACTTTTCATTTTTACGATCGGTATCCAGGCAGGTCCGGGATTTTTCGATTCTTTCCGTAGTAAAGGGAAGACGCTGATCATCATTACACTTCTTATCATTGCTTCGGCCTGCTTTACGGCTATCGGTCTGAAGTATGCTTTCGATATAGATACTCCCAGTGTGGTAGGTCTGGTTGCCGGAGCGCTGACCAGTACGCCGGGTCTGGCTGTTGCCATCGACAGCACCAATTCTCCATTGGCGTCTATCGCTTATGGTATTGCCTATCCGTTCGGTGTGATTGGTGTCATCCTGTTCGTGAAGCTGTTGCCTAAGATTATGCGTATTGATCTTGACAAGGAGGCCCGTCGCCTCGAGATAGAACGCCGGGGACAATTCCCGGAGTTGGGGACCTGTATCTACCGCATCACGAATCCGAGCGTATTTGGCCGCAGCCTGATGCAGATCAATGCACGTGCCATGACAGGAGCCGTTATTTCACGTCTGAAACATCAGGAACAGATATCCATCCCGACAGCCCATACAGTGCTTCGTGAAGGAGACTACATCCAGGCAGTGGGTAGCGAGGAAGCATTGACCCAACTGGCCGTACTGGTGGGTGAACGTGAAGAAGGTGAACTTCCATTGGAAAACACGCAGGAGATCGAATCGTTGCTGTTGACCAAAAAGGACATGATAAATAAACAGCTGGGCGACTTGAACCTGATGAAGAATTTCGGCTGTACCGTGACCCGTGTTCGCCGAAGTGGTATCGACCTTTCACCGTCACCCGATCTGGCACTGAAGTTTGGTGATAAACTGATGGTGGTGGGCGAGAAGGAAGGTATCAAAGGAGTAGCCCGTTTACTGGGAAACAATGCCAAGAAGCTGTCCGACACCGATTTCTTCCCTATTGCCATGGGTATTGTGCTGGGAGTAATTTTCGGTAAGCTTAATATCTCGTTCCCGGGAGGATTATCTTTCTCACCGGGATTGACTGGTGGTGTGCTGATGGTGGCTTTGCTGCTGAGCGCGGTAGGTAAAACAGGTCCTATCCTCTGGTCTATGTCAGGCCCTGCCAACCAGTTGCTCCGTCAGTTGGGATTGTTGCTTTTCCTGGCCGAAGTAGGCACATCGGCCGGTAAGAATCTGGTTGCTACTTTCCAGGAGAGCGGTTTGTTGCTGTTCGGAGTAGGTGCAGCCATCACCCTCGTACCGATGTTGATCGCTGCGTTCGTTGGGCGTCTGGTGTTTAAAATCAGTCTGCTCGATTTGCTGGGTACCATAACCGGTGGCATGACCAGTACACCGGGGCTTGCCGCTGCCGATTCCATGGTAGACAGCAATATCCCGAGTGTAGCTTATGCAACGGTATACCCGATTGCAATGGTATTCCTGATCCTGTTTATACAGGTGATAGCAACGGTAGTATACTAAGTTATTCCACCGGAGAGTTCCGGGGGCATGTCAAATTTTACCACAGAGGACACAGAGTGACACAGAGATAATTCTAAGTTGTTGATTACTATAGTAAATACTCTGTGCTACTCCGTGGTGAAAAGACTTTCGACGCACCTCCATGACTTAAAAATCACTCTGTGTTACTCTGCGCCTTCTGTGGTGAGTTTTTCAGTGGAATCCGATTCCTTTTTCTTCCCTTTCCAAACCTTTTCTTGCGGATTTTGTTTCCATCCTTGTAACTCTAATCCCAAGAATTATGGACGCTGCAAATACATCGAATACTTCTGATAAGAAAAAGTTTATCTGGCTGGTGATATTGCTTATCATCGCTTTTGTTGTTGCCATTGTATGGTGGTGGAACTATCGGAAATACGTCTCTACGATAGACGCAAATCTCGATGGCGGCCGTGTCAACGTTTCCGCCCGTGTGATGGCTCCGCTGTCTGCGGTCTTCAAACACGAAGGAGACAGCGTGAAGAGAGGTGAGTTACTGGCCATGCTGGACAGTACGGCGACTGAGAATTACCGGATCGTTTCGCCGGTAGATGGCCTGATAGCCAAACAGTGGGTGGTTCCCGGCGATTTGTTGCAGCCGGGCGAAAACATCTTCACTCTGAACGAAGGTAAAGAACTCTGGGTGGCTGTCTATTTGCAGGAGACTAAATTTAACGAGATCCGTATGGGACAATCGGCCCTTTTCACCCTCGACGCCTATCCCGGACTGACGTTTTATGGAAAGATTTTCTACATCGGTGCCAACGCTGCATCCGAGTTTTCCCTGATTCCTCCCGATAATGCTTCCGGCAATTATACGAAGGTAGCCCAAAGGATTCCATTGAGAATCTCGATCGACCGGGTGGAAGGGAAAGAGAAATTGAAAGCAAATCTCCGCCTGCTTTCGGGGATGTCTGCTAACGTGAAGATTATCAAAGAATGAAAGAAGGTTCTTCTTATAAGTGGATCGTACTGGGCAACATTATGATAGGCACCTTTATGGCGGTGCTCGACTCTACTGTTGTCAACACCGGACTGCCTGTGATAATGGGTACGCTCGGTGCGGACATCAATGTGGCCGAATGGGTACTGACGGGATACATGCTTTCGATGGCAAGTATTCTGCCTGCCGCCGGATGGCTGTCCGAACGCTTCGGTTATAAAAAGATCTATTTCTTATCCTTGCTTGTCTTTACAGCCGGCTCATTCATGTGTGGAAGTTCGTCCACTATCGAAGAACTTATTTTCTGGCGGGTGATCGAAGGCTTTGGATGTGGCATGCTCCTTCCCGTCGGTATGGCTATTGTGAGCGATGTATTTCCGCCCGAACAACGGGGGACGGCATTGGGATTCTGGTCTATCGCTTCCGCCGCTTCGGTCTCTTTTGGTCCTACCATTGGTGGATACCTGGTTGATTACATGGACTGGAACTATATCTTTTACGTCAATATCCCGATAGGGATTCTCGCTTTGATCGTAACTGCCATTGTACAGAAGGAACATGTGAAAGGAACCAAAGTTCCCTTCGATATTCCCGGTTTCATCACTTCTGCCATTTTCCTGCCTGTCTTTATGTATGGGCTTTCCGAAGTCAATTCGTCCACCAACTCCATGGGATGGAACAGCCCCGTAGTGCTCGGAGCTATGTGGATTGCGGTGGTCACCTTTATTTTGTTTCTCTACTTTGAGTTCACTGTCAGGACACCGCTTATCAATCTGCGCCTGTTTGTTGACAAGGACTTTGCGTTATCCAACCTGATCCTGTTTGTCTTTGGTATCGGTATGTTCGGCAGTACGTTCCTCATTCCTCTTTATTTGCAGGACAATCTGGGGTACTCTGCTTTGCAGGCCGGTATGTTTTTTATGCCTGTGGGCATTATCCAGGGAGTCGCTTCCCCTTTATCGGGTAAACTGATGCAGCGCATCAATCCCAAAGTCTTTATTGTGTCGGGCATTCTGTTGATGGCCGTCAGTTTCTATATGAACTATTACCTCTCTTTCCTGACCGAAAAGTGGTATATTATGCTGAGTCTCTATTTGCGCGGGTTGGGTATGGGCTTGCTTTTCACTCCGTTGCTGACTCTGTCGTTGGTGAATATCCGTAACAGCGATATGGCACAAGCCTCCAGTATCACCAATATTGTCCGGCAGATGGGAGGAAGTTTTGGGGTGGCCATCTTCAGCCATCTGCTGACGCAGCGTACGGCTTTTCATACACAGCGATACAGCGAAGCCCTGAACTATACGGGAGACGTATACCGCCAGACTATTCACTCTTTAAGCCGCTTCATAGAACATACGGGAGGCAACACACCCGATACCGCCAAGGAAGTGGCAGAAATGCTGGTACTGAAGCGTATCGATCTGGAGGGATATATCAGTGCCATCAACGACGATTTCTTCATTGCCTTTATTGTCACGTTGCTGTGCGTTGTTCCGGTACTGTTTCTCAGGACGAAAAAAAGATAATGTATGTAGTTTCGTACTTACATATAGGTATGAAGTGAATGATTTATCACTTCATTTTATTACTTTTGCCACTTATTCAATAACCGTATCTTAAAAACAACAAAAAACATGCGACAAACAATTGCTTCAAAAACTCCCCGTATCGAGGTTGTAGATGCATTGCGCGGCTTTGCCGTAATGGCGATCCTGCTGGTTCACAACCTTGAACATTTTATTTTTCCTGTGTATCCCGATGCTGCTTCCCAGCCGGAGTGGCTCAATATTCTCAACGAAGGAGTGTTCAGTGTCACGTTTTCCCTGTTCGCAGGAAAAGCCTATGCCATCTTCGCTCTGCTCTTCGGATTAACGTTCTACATACAATATGCCAATCAACAGAAGAAAGGGAAAGATTTCGGTTACCGTTTTCTCTGGCGTCTGCTCCTGCTGGGTGGTTTTGCCACCTTGAATGCAGCGTTCTTTCCGGCGGGAGATGTCCTGCTGTTGTTTTGTGTGGTCGGTATCTTTCTGTTTATTGTCCGCAAATGGAGTGACCGGGCAGTATTTATCCTGGCTGTCTTCCTGCTGTTGCAGCCCGTGGAGTGGTACCACTACGTGATGAACCTTGTTAATCCGTCCCATTCCTTACCCGATCTGGGAGTAGGGCAGATGTATGCTGAAGTGGCGGACTATACCAAAGAGGGAGATTTCTGGAAGTTCATTTGGGGGAATGTGACCTTGGGGCAGAAGGCGAGCCTGTTTTGGGCGATAGGTGCAGGGCGTTTCCTGCAAACGGCCGGACTGTTTTTGCTGGGAATGCTGATCGGACGGAAACAATTATTTGTCACCTCGGAGAGCACGACCCGTTTCTGGGTAAAAGCACTGATCTGGTGTGCTGTGTTATTCGGTCCTCTCTATCAGTTGAAAGTACAATTGACGGATGCCGGCCAGCCGGACATGATACGCCAGACGGTGGGTGTGGTGATGGATATGTGGCAAAAGTTTGCTTTCACAGTAGTGCTGGTTGCTTCGTTCGTATTGTTATACCAAACGGAAAAGTTCAGGAAGCTGACTGCCGACTTGCGCTTTTACGGTAAGATGAGTCTGACGAACTACATCTCCCAGTCCATTGCCGGAGCTATTATCTATTTCCCGTTTGCGCTCTATCTGGCGCCTTATTGCGGGTATGCCGTCAGTTTGCTGATCGGTTTTCTGTTCTTCCTCTTGCAGGTTCGCTTCTGCAAATGGTGGTTGAAAGGACATAAGCAGGGACCGTTGGAAAGCCTTTGGCACAAACTGACCTGGCTTCGTTCGGAATAAACGGGTGGAGTGAATCCATCGGCTGTTCGTACACAAAGCGGCTGTGTCAAAACTCACCACAGAGGACACAGAGTAACACAGAGGAGATTTTAAGTTGTTGATTATTAATAAAAAGACTCTGTGCTACTCTGTGTTACTCTGTGGTGAAAAGAGTTTCGACACAGCCCCGCTTCTGTATATGACACCGTTATACTTGCCAGCCCATTGTTTTCTCTTGTATGGACCATAGCTTGTAATAGAGTCCTTCCCGTCCGATCAGTTCTCGGTGTGTACCTTGTTCCGTGACGCATCCGTTTTCAAGCACGATAATCTTATCCGCGTTCTTGATGGTCTTCAGGCGGTGTGCGATGACAATCACCGTCCGTCCGGCAATCAGCGTATTGATTGCTTTCTGTACATCTACTTCATTCTCCGGATCGAGGGAGGCCGTTGCTTCATCCAGCAATACAACGGGAGCTTCTTTCAAGATGGCACGTGCGATGGAGACGCGTTGTTTTTCTCCTCCCGAAAGCGTACAACCTCCTTCGCCCACCATCGTGTCGTACCCATTGGGGAGTTTCATGATGAATTCGTGGCAGCAGGCTTTCCGGGCGGCATCTTCGATCTCTTCATCCGTAGCGTCTGCTTTTCCGAAGCGGATGTTGTTCTTTATGGTATCCTGAAACAGATAAACATTCTGGAAAACCATGGAGATCTGCTTCATGAGGGCTTCCGGTTCTATCTCCGACATGTCGGTGTTGTTGAAGGTAACTTTTCCCTGTTGCGGGTCGTAGAAGCGGGCGCATAGTTTGAGCAGCGTGCTCTTTCCGCTGCCGGAAGGGCCGACCAGCGCAGTAAGACATCCTTGTTTCAAAGTGACGGAAATGTCATGCAGCACTTCCGTTTCTCCGTAGCCGAAGGTGACGTGCTCAAAACGGATGTCACCGCTTTGGGGACTCTGTTTGTTCCCTTGCATTTCTGGTTCGCGCATCAGGCTCAGGATACGTCCGCCTGCGATAGAGAAGTAGCGGAACTCCGCAAAGTTGGTCAGTGCCGAAGTCAATGGATCGAACACACGCGAACCGACGATCAGAAACATGACGAAAGTCAGCAGGGAAAGTTCGCCGCCTATCAGCAGATAGGCACCGCAGAGGATCATCAGTGTCAGTCCTGCCCGGATAAGCGTGATGGACAATAGCACAAAGGGACCCATTAACGCTTCCTGACGCATGCTGGCACGACGTAATTCTGCGAAGGCATGGCGCAGACGTTCGAATTTTCCTCCTAACAGGTTGTAGGCTTTGATGATGCGTATTCCCTGCAAGTATTCTTCAAGGCGGCTGCCGGCATTGATTTTTGCCCGGATATGCTTTTTACCGAGACGCATCTGCAACCGGTTGCTGCCCAGCAAAACCAGTACGGCCAGAGGGAGGGCAATGAACATGGCTACAGACATGCGCCAGTCAATCCATAGTAGAGAGAAGAAGGCGAGGAGAGGCATCACAAGAGCCCCCATCAATTGAGGCAGATGGTGGGATATGCCTGTCTCGGCAAGGGTAAAGTCGCTGATCATCATGCTTGCCAGGTCGCCCGGATCATGACGGAACAGGCTGCCAAGGGGAAGTTTACGCAAATGCTCTGCGAGTTCGATCCTTCCTTGGGCACTCATTTCGTAGGCTCCGCGGAAGTTATATCTGTATGCCTGTCTTTCGGCCATAGCCATGACGAACATATAGGCGACAAGGATACCGAAGATGATCCACAACCGTTGCATGTCCGGTCCCTGCCCGCTGCCGTCAAAAGTGCGAAAAAGAATATTGACCACTTCGATAGACAGCATAAACGGAATAATGTTCACTAAATTAGCGAGTACAGTGTAGCCGACAGGTTTACGCAGGCGTTCCGTGTGGCCGATGGTGATATTTTTAATTGCATTCATTGATTTATTTATATTTTGGAAGATACATCAGTCAGGATGGGCATTCGGTTTTCAGAGTCCATTGGAAGGCGTCGGTGTAGGCATCCCACATCTTTTTATATACTCCTTCCTTCCGGCTCAGTTCGGCGTGTACGCCTTTCTGTACGATCTCTCCTTCTTTCAGGACGATGATTTGATTGGCAGAGATGATGGACGACAGGCGGTGGGCGATGATAATCACCGTTTTATCTTTGATCAGTTCCTGCAGAGCCAGTTGCATTTTGTATTCGTTTTCGGGGTCGGCAAAGGCGGTGGCTTCATCCAGTACCAGGATGGGAGAGTTCTTCAGGATGGCACGGGCGACAGACACTCTCTGTTCTTCTCCTCCGGAAAGATATACACCGCCTTCTCCTATCAGCGTTTGGTAACCTTGGGGCAGCCGTCCGATAAATTCGTCACATTGTGCCGCACGAGCTGCCGCATGCACTTCCTCTTCCGTAGCGTCGGGCTTGCCCACGCGTATGTTTTCGTAGAGAGTGTCGAAGAAGAGAAATGAATCCTGGAATACGAACGAGACCCGGTCCATCAGTTGCTCGGTCGCAATCTCCCGGATATTGATTCCGCCTATTTTAATGGCTCCTTGTGTGACATCCCAGAAGCGGGGGATCAGGTTGGCGATGGTCGATTTACCGGAACCGGAAGGACCTACAAGTGCGGTTATTTCGCCGGCATGTGCGGTGAAACTGATGTCTTTCAATGCTTCTGTACGTGTGGTTTCCTTGGTGTTTTCGTACGAGAAACTGACATGCTCAAAGCGGATATTGTGCTTATGGGGTGATTGCGGTATGACGGGTTCCGGCACTGGTTTTTCTTCAAAGATGGCATCCAGGCGGCTGACTCCTTCATCAATCTCCCGAGTGTTCGATGCGAGAAAAGTGAGCTTGTGAAACGGGGCGGCTACACCCGGCCCTAATATAATGAAGAACAGATATACTCCGGCCAGTACCACATTGCCCGGTTCGCGGCTCAGCAGCAGTAAGCCCACCGGGAGGATGAACGTCACGATGGAGTTGAGCAGTACGGTGAACCACACCATACCCGGTTGGTAGGTGTCGCATACGTGCAGTGCGTATTTTTTGAATGCATAAATAGATTGGCTGAACTGACGGAAAGACGCGACTGTTTGCCCGAATATCTTTACGACCGGCATGCATCGTACGTATTGCACGGCAGAGGCACTCATCTGTTCCGATGTGTCAAAGTATTGGCGGAAAAAATCTTTTGACTTCCGGCCGAACATCAGTGAGAATTGAACGAGTATGCTGATGACAATGGCCAGCAGGCAGGCTGCTGCCATCCATCCGTTGAGGCTGAAAAAGAGGACGAACATCACTGCTACCGTGGCGGCCGCATTCACCAGGTCGGGGATGGTGTGCGCAATAAACAATTCGATCTTCTCTACATTCTGTTCAAGCGCTTTTTTGATCGCTCCGGTAGAACTGTTGTTCAGATAGCCGAGAGGCAGTCTTCCGATATGTTCGGACAGCCTGACCCGCAGTCCATAGAGGATACGGAAAGCGGCCATGTGTGAGGACATCAGTGCGCCGTACAGAAGCAGCAATCCGCCGATGAGTCCGGCAAAAGCTATCCAGCCCCAATCGGTCAGATACTCTTTGTTGACGTTGTTTATCTCGCCCGCATTTTCCAGTAAATTATTCAGTACCTGGTAGACTGCCAGGTAAGGAATCAGCATGCAACAGGCACTGAGTGCCGATAATACACCTGCCAGTATCAGCAGGCCTTTCTTCTCACCCGCTATCTCAAACAGGCGGGGCAGTCCTTTTTTCTTTTTCATGTCCTATATCAATTAAATTTAGAGATGACGTTAAATGTGTTTCACAAAGGTGGTGACCATTTTCTGAATCTGAAATACCTAATAATGATGAAAATGTGTGAACAATCTACCTTGAAGCGGTGTTACACTTATTATCCCCATAAATAGGGATTGTTCCGTAAGGGAATACTTCTTATCTTTGCCACAAAACTAAACGGATGAAACAATGCTGTCAGAACATAATGCGATGGTTTTTGCCTGTACTCTTTATATCGTACATGGCAGGTATCACGCTCTTCACCCACTCACATGTAGTGAACGGGGTGACCATTGTCCATTCGCACCCGTTTAAGAAAGATTCTCCCCATAGTCACACCACAGTCGAATTTCAATTGATTCATTTGCTGAACCATGTGGTGACTACCGGAGCCGGTCTCTTCTTTCTATCCCTTCAGTTTATTGCTTGTCTGCTCTATACGCTTTCGTGGCGTCCGGAGAGGGCAGGATACCATTCGTCTGTTACAGGCGTGGTATCGTTGAGAGCGCCGCCTTCAGCCGTATAAAGCATCTCTCTCACTCTTACTGCTTTATTTAGAGAAACTTATTTAGTAATTTTACTATCCAGAAACGAAAATGAAGAAATATATATTTTTCCTCGTTAGCCTGTGCTGTGCCTTGTTGCCGGCTATGGCCGACCAACCGGAACACCCGGAACTGAAAGCTTCCGATGCGAATATCATCGGACATGTACTCGATAAAAAAACGGGTGAACACCTCTCTTATATAACGATTGCTCTGAAAGGAACCACGATTGGCACCGTGACGGATGCTACCGGACACTATTTCCTTAAAAACCTTCCCGAAGGGGATTTCGTCCTCGAAGCCAGTTCGGTTGGTTATAAAACCATCAGCCGCAACGTCACGCTTAAAAAGGGGAAGACGCTTGAAGAAAACTTCGAGCTGGAAGAGGATGCCGTAGCCCTCGACGGAGTGGTGGTGTCTGCCAATCGAAGTGTGACCAAACGGAGGCTGGCACCTACGCTGGTCAATGTGGTGGATATGAAGATGTTCGAGAATACGAACTCGCCTACACTCTCGCAAGGACTGAACTTTCAGCCCGGTGTGCGTGTGGAGACGAATTGCCAGAACTGCGGGTTCCAGCAGGTGCGCATCAATGGTCTGGACGGCCCCTATACGCAGATTCTTATCGATTCGCGTCCCATCTTCAGTGCCCTTTCCGGTGTTTATGGTTTGGAGCAGATTCCTGCCAACATGATTGAGCGGGTAGAGGTGATGCGTGGTGGAGGTTCTGCGCTGTTTGGTTCGTCTGCCATTGCCGGAACCATCAATATCATCACTAAAGAGCCGTTACGCAATTCGGGGCAGTTGGCACACACCATTACTTCTATTGGCGGCAGCTCGTCTTTCGACAATAATACCTCGCTGAATGCTTCGCTGGTGACCGACGATCACCGGGCAGGACTCTATGTGTTCGGTCAGAACCGGCATCGCGATGCGTATGATCACGACGGGGACGGTTATTCCGAAATGCCTAAACTCAAAAACCAGACAGTAGGTTTCCGTTCGTTCCTGAAAACAAGTACATACTCCAAACTAACGTTTGAGTATCATCACTTGCAGGAGTTCCGCCGTGGCGGCAACATGCTGAACCGTCCGCCTCACGAAGCCGATATTGCCGAGCAGATTCAGCATTCCATCAATGGTGGGGGATTGAAGTTCGACTATTTTGCTCCGAACGAAAAGCACCGCCTGACACTGTATACATCGGCACAGCATACGGACCGCGACAGCTATTACGGTAGTAAAAAGGACCTGAATGCCTATGGAAAGACGACGGACCTGACCTTTATCGGCGGTTCCCAGTATGTGTACAGTTTCGATAAATGCCTCTTTATGCCTGCCGATCTGACTGCCGGGCTGGAATATAACCGGGACAATCTGAAGGATGATATGTGGGGATACAATCGCTATACCAGGCAGACGGTGAATATTGGTAGCGCTTTCTTCCAGAACGAATGGAAAAATGAAAAGTGGAGTATCTTGCTGGGCGGACGTCTGGACAAGCATAATCTGATCAACCATGTCATCTTCAGTCCCCGTGCCAATTTGCGTTTCAATCCTACACAAGACGTCAACCTCCGTCTGAGCTATTCTTCCGGATTCCGTGCCCCCCAGGCTTTTGATGAAGACCTGCATATTGAGAATGTGGGCGGAACGGTGTCTATGATTGAGCGCGCCAAGAATCTCAAAGAAGAGAAGTCGCAGAGTTTCAGTGCTTCGGCGGATATGTATCACCGCTTCGGTGCTTTTCAGGTGAACTTCCTGGTAGAAGGTTTCTATACTAAGTTGTCGGATGTGTTTGTTCTCGAGAACATCGGAGAGCGGGACGGGATTCTGATTAAAGAACGTCGCAATGGTTCGGGAGCGAAAGTGCTGGGACTGTCGATGGAAGGAAAAATGGCTTACCTCTCTTTGTTCCAGTTGCAGGCGGGAGTCACCTTGCAGCAAAGCCGTTATGACGAACCCGAAAAATGGAGTGAAACGGCACCGGCTCAGAAGAAGATTTTCCGTACTCCGAATACCTATGGATATTTCACGGCAACCTATACCCCTGTCAAACCGCTCTCCGTTTCCTTGTCGGGAACCTATACCGGTTCGATGCTGGTGCAGCATATGGCAGGTTATATTAAGAATGACATAGCGGTCAATACGCGCGATTTCTTCGATATGGGAGTTAAGTTGGCCTATGATTTCAAACTTTATAAGACGATAGACCTCCAGTTGAGCGCCGGTGTACAAAATGTGTTCAACGCTTATCAGAATGACTTTGATCAGGGAGTGGAACGTGACTCCGGATATATCTATGGGCCGGCTGCTCCGCGAAGCTATTTTGCCGGAGTAAAGATCAGCTATTAAGCCCGTTGCAATTAGTCTGGAAACCGAGCCTCTGCTTGGTTGAAACGAAGGCTCTGTCCCGGTCGGACGGAGCCTTTGTTCTGTCCGGACAGAGCCTCTGTTTTACTTCGGCAGAGGCTCCGATTGAAAAAAGTATCTCTCTGAACACAAATATCTGATTTATTGTTTTTATATTTGTCGGCAGATTGGTTCGCCAAAGCTTTCCTGCTTCTGGCGATTAAAAGGGAACCGGGTGTGACTCCCGGACAGTCCCGCTGCTGTGAGGCTTTAATACAAACATTCCGATCGGATACTCTTTTGCCACTGGCTCGTGTAAGCCGGGAAGGCGTTCGGAATGGAAGCTAAGTCAGAAGACCTGCCACTCTCGCTGATAAGTCTTGGTTCCTCGTGGGTTAGGAGCAAAGCACAATAGTAACAATCAATATTAAAAACGTAGAGCGTATGGAAAAAGTAGTTCCTCCGTTCAAAGTAGACGTTGCCGGTACTTTTCTTCTGCCTCCTGCATTGAGAGAAGCTCGTGAGCAATATCGAAACGAACAAATCAGCCTGCTTACTTTGCGTGCTGTCGAAGATGCCGAAATACGGAATCTGGTAGACAGACTGAAGGCAGAAGGGCTGAAGGTGGTCACCGACGGCCGTTTCCGCAGTGATGCGTGGCCGCTCGACTTTATGTGCGGATTGGATGGCATCCGATTCCGGGATGACAGAAAGACTTCTGTCGAACTGACCGGCAGGATCGATGTGCATCGTCATCCGGTGCTCGATGATTTTGTTTTTCTTACCGGGGTAACCGGCGGAGATGTAATAGCTAAGCAGGTGCTTCCGGCGCCTTCGCGCCTGCTGGCCGAATTGATGAAGGATGCAAACCGGACGCAGCTGGATCTGATTTATCCCGAACTCGAGACATTGCTGGTGGATATTGCACAGGTGTATCAGAAGCTGATTATGGAATTGTATAAATCGGGTTGCCGTTATCTGCAACTCGATGACGCAACGCGCACGGTGACAGATAATGCTATTCGTGTCAACAACATGGCTTTGGAAAATCTGCCTGCCGACCTTTACATCGCTTTTCACTCGCCTACCGAAATGCTTTTCTCACTACAGGGCATCAATGCTTTTTTCCTCGACTATGATTCGGAATGTTGTGGCAAAAACCGTTTGCTGTGGTTCATACGGGAAAGGCAATCGGTTTTTGGTTTCGTCCTTTCCCATTATCCCGTAGAGGAAGAGTTGGAAGAACTAAGGGCTAAGATCGACCAGATTGTACGTTATATTCCCTCGCACCGCTTCTCACTCTGCATTCCCAATGCTGAGGTACTACCTTCGGAATCTTATGAAGAGGCTGAGGAGAAGCAATGGCATACGCTGAAAATGGCTGAAATGGTTGCGGGAGAACTTTGGCCCGAAGAGGAATAGAACTTCTTTATAACTATAGTATATTTTCGTGGAACAGATTCGTAAGAGCCTGTTTAGAGGGGCCCGGGCGATGTGATTTCGACCGGGCTTTTTTATACCTTTTTCAGAAAATGATGTATCTTTGAACCCTGAAACAACTATATCCCTGTTTTTACAACTATGATGACACATAAACTACTATTAGCCGCACTGATGGGTTCTGTCTGCATCTCGTGCGGACATCCGCCTCACAAAGGCGGAAGCGAAAAAGAAGCGTTGGGTAAACTCCTCTTCCATGATACTTCGCTCTCTGAACCATCTGGACAGTCGTGTGCCACTTGCCATGCCGTCTCTCGGGGATTTGCCGATGAACAGTCGCGTGCCATATCCGAAGGCGCAGTGCAGGGACTCTTTTCTCAGCGCAATTCCATGTCGGTATGTTATGCCGCTTTTGTGCCTGAGTTACATTATGATGATGAAGATGAAAGCTATGTGGGAGGTCTGTTTTGGGACGGCCGTTCTCCTTCTTTGCGGGATCAGGCGGGTGTTCCTTTGCTGAATCCGGTGGAAATGGGGAATAAGGACAAACAAATGGTGGCCGAAAAGGTGAGACGTACTCCGTATTATGACCGTTTGATACGGATATATGGCGAAACGGGTAATGCCGATTCGCTGTTTGCTTACGTTACGGACGCATTGGCGGCTTATCAGTCATCCAAAGAAATCAATCCTTTTACATCCAAATACGATGCCTATAAAAAAGGAAATTATCAGCTGACCGCACAGGAAGCGCGTGGAAAGGAGCTTTTCAAGGAGAAAGGGCAATGTGCCGAATGCCATGTCCTGGATCGTGACAAGCGGGCACACCGCACGTTGTTTACCGATCATACTTATGATAATCTGGGTATACCGAAGTTGCCGGATCATCCGCATTATAAGGTGCCGGCAGAATATTTCCTGCTAACTGCCGATTCGGTGGATTTGGGGTTGGGGGCTATTGTCAATGCTGAAAGTGAGAATGGCAAGTATCGTGTGCCTACGTTGCGCAATGTGGAACTCACGGCTCCATATGGACATAACGGTTATTTTAAGACACTTGAGGAGATTGTGCATTTCTATAATGTGCGGGACGTGAGTGATGAATTTCCACCTGCCGAGTATCCTGCTACCGTGAACAAGGATGAATTGGGAAATCTCGGACTGACACAGGAAGAAGAAGCTGACATCGTGGCCTTTATGAAAACGCTGACCGATGGCTACATGAAAGTTCATAGATCAGAAAAACGATAAATCCCCAAAAACGGCCTCAGTACCGGTTTGCCGGGTGAGGCCGCATCATCGTTTATGGTTTCAACAGAACTTTATCGATATACCCTTTTAGTTGCTCTTTGGATAGAGCCCCCATGCTTACTTGGGGCTCTCCCTTCATCGGTACAAACCAGAGGGTGGGAATACTCTGTATGCCGAAAGCCTTTGCCAGTTCCGGTTCTTTGTCTACATCTACTTTATAGATATAAATCTTTCCGGCATACTCTTTGGATAATTCTTCAAGGATCGGAGCAACCATTTTGCAGGGACCGCACCAGTCGGCATAAAAGTCTACGATAGCCGGTTTGTCACCCAGGTATTTCCATTCCTTCGAATGGTTTTCATAGTCGGCTACCTTCTTTAGAAACTCTGCACGAGTCAGGTGGATGGTTCCCGGTTGCGGTTTTTCCGTTTGTACCGTATCTGCGCCGGCAGTTGTCTTGTTCTCGGATGTCCCTTTGCAAGATGCAAAGGCCAGCAATCCTATAAATAGGAAGGGGATAAGAATGCTCTTTTTCATTTTTCTGCTTTTTAATGGTTATTAATGGACGATCTCTTTTTTCCAGGTGATGCCACTGATATCGGTCAGTACCAATTCGTATTTTCCTTTGGGCAAAGTTCCCATAGCCGGATCATTGACTGTAAGGGTTGCTTTGCTTCCGAGCGGAATCACCAGGCTATGCTTACCCGGAGCTACCCGGGCAATGTATTTGTTATCGATATTTCCGATTGGGAAGTCAGCCAGTTCTTCTCCTTTCTTTTCTAACACAACGTGTCCGTTGGCGTCTTTCAGGCTGATACCGATCAGGAAAGAGCCGTATACATCGGCACCTTCAACACGATAAACACTGAATGACAAAGAGTTGTTCTCTATTTGTGCGTCGGATATTTCAATCTTCGGTTTGACGGACTTATTGTGCAGTGGTCCCCAGACACCGTTGTGAAACTCTTGGTTGGTGTACAGGGTCAGTACGAAGATGACGATGGCACCTGCCACACTGATATTGGCAAAGCGTTTGGTCTTTAAAGGTAATTCTCCAGAGGTCAGCCATACCAGCCAGCCTGCTTTCTTCCGTAAGGCGAATTTTCGCTCTGTCAGATAATCGACCGAGTATCTTCCACCACCGGAAAGGAAGATAGTGAATCCGGCAGCTACTCCCAGAATACCGATCTGCCATTCGTCCAGGCAGGTTGTTCCTAACCATCCGGACCCTAAGAGGATACCGGCGGCCAGACTGAATACACCGATACTCATCAGGCGGGTGAAGAACCCTAACATATAGAGTAACCCGACTACCCCTTCGACAAGGGTGAAGATCACCATTGCCCACCACAACATATCGGGGGTGGATACCAGATATTCGATTACTGGACGGATACCTATCGAGTTCGGAAGGAAATGGTTGAACTTTTCTCCGATGTATCCGGCACTGTCCGGTATCAGTTTATTTTCGAGTACAAGGCGTCGCCAGAAGGCTGAAAAGTAAGTCCATCCCACTACGAGGCGCAGTGAAAGCGTAAACATGCCTGCAAGTAAGTAGGCTCTTGATTGTTCTTGTTCGTTTGCGGTTGCCATAAGATGTGGGGATTAGTCGGTTCTTTTCGGGGTACTGCCTGTCTTAAACAGGTTCAGTAGTAATCCGCCCATCACAGCTCCCCAAAGGGTGCTGTTGACCGGCGAGGAGGTAATGGGACAAGTGCCGCCGGTGCAGCCTACGTATTTCCAATACAGGAATCCTCCTACAGCTCCTATTGCCAGTCCGACAAATGTGAGCAGGTTCTTTTTGAAGAATGCTTTAATCATCTTGTTTTCGGGTATTTTTAATTAATTGTTTTCTTATAAAACAAATTTCCTGCGGAAAGTACTACGGGGATAACATTCTTTATGAAATAGAGGTAGGCGAAACCGGTGCGGTTTATCAGGCGACTGTGTGGTTGTATGGGGGGGCAAGTGGGCTCGCTACAATGTGACACAGAGTTCCGCAGGGCTGGCTGTTATTTTCCCTCTGCGAAACTCTGTGTCATCCTGTTGGTTCATTCCGGCGTGGCTGTATCCTTCTGCCGGATGAACCGTGTCCTTGTACTGAAAACAATCTGAAACTTAGCCGGCAATCTTTATATTTTCTTTTTTACTGCAATATCGTTTACATTGTTGGCAGATATCGTATCCGAGCATGGCGCCTAATATGAAATCTTCTTCCGGAGTGAGATGGTTCAAAGGCCGAATAATGATATGCCGTATGGCTTCCATACATTCGGCCTTACCAAAGAACAGATTTATCTTATTGGTGTTTACTTCTTGTATCAGGTAACTGATATTCTGTTTTTCCAGACGTTGTATGGCAAACGCTTCGTGCTCCTTATTCATGGTGTAGAGCACCATGTTGCGTATCCCTTTCTTGAATTCGTATACATGGTTCAGGAAAATTCGTATTTCACCCGGAACCTTTCGTTCGATAGCCATAACGTTCGTTGGAATTTTAAATTAGTTGATACATTCTTTTTTTAAAGATTCAGTCCATTGGGCAATACGCTCGTCGGTCTTGTTGTCTTCGTTAACTTCATCCAAAGGAAGTCCCACGAATTTACCGTTGACTACTGCGACAGAAGAGTCGAATGTGTAGCCGGACGGGTCGGTTGCTCCGCAGAAGGTGCAATGGGTGTCTTTCAGCTCTTCGTACAGGATGCCGATGCCGTCGCAGAAGGTATCGCCGTATGAATCTGAGTCGCCGCAACCGAAGAGCGCTACAAATTTGTGAGACAGGTCGGCCTTCTTCAGCACTTTAATGCCATCATACCAATCATCCTGAAGTTCGCCTGCTCCCCATGTAGAGGTGCCCAGCACTAATACATCATACTCTTTCACTAACTCGTCGTTCAGTTTTGAGGCATCGTGGATGTCACCTTTAGGAACGTTCAGTTTTTCTGCAATCCGGCGGGCTACATCTTCGGTAGTCCCCGTTGTGGAACCGTAAAATACTCCAATTTTATTCATTTTCTGATCTTGTTTTTAAATGATGTGGCAAAGATAAGAGGTTCGGAAGAAACAGAAAATCCCCATTTATAGTGGAAATAACAGGGTAGTTATCACTATAAATGGGGAGTGAGGGGGGCGATTATTATTAATGATGGAATAGCCGGATGCCTGTAAAGGCCATTGCTATGTCGTATTTGTCACAGGTATCTATCACATGGTCGTCACGAACCGAGCCACCGGGCTGGGCAATGTAGCTCACGCCGCTTTTGTGCGCACGTTCAATGTTGTCTCCAAAAGGAAAGAAGGCATCCGAGCCTAAAGCTACGCCCGATTGCGTATCGAGCCATGCACGCTTTTCTTCACGGGTCAGCACTTCCGGTTTCCGGGTGAAGAACTGTTCCCATACACCGTCGGCCAGCACATCCATATAGTCGTCCGAGATATATACGTCGATCGTGTTGTCACGGTCGGCACGGCGTATCTTTTCTTTCCAGGGCAGATTCATCACTTTCGGATGTTGGCGCAAATACCAGATGTCGGCTTTGTTTCCGGCCAGGCGGGTACAATGGATGCGTGATTGCTGTCCTGCACCAATGCCGATGGCTTGCCCGTCTTTGGCATAGCATACGGAGTTGGACTGTGTATACTTCAAAGTGATCAGGGCGATAATCAAGTCACGTTTGGCATCAGCCGGAATGTTCCGGTTCCGGGTAGGCATTTCTTTTAGCAGGCTTTCGTCAATCTTCAGTTCATTGCGTCCCTGCTCAAATGTAATGCCGAATACGTCTTTATGTTCGATGGGGGCCGGACGGTATGCCGGATCTATCCTGATTACATTATAAGTACCTTTCCGTTTGTTTCTCAGAATCTCGAGTGCCTCCGGAGTGTAGCCGGGAGCAATGACTCCATCCGACACTTCACGGTTGATGATGCGGGCTGTCGGTTCGTCGCAAACATCAGAAAGGGCGATGAAATCTCCGTAAGATGACATCCGGTCGGCACCCCGGGCACGGGCGTACGCAGTTGCCATCGGAGAAAGTTCCATGTCGTCTACGAAATAAATCTTCTTCAATGTTTCGCTCATTTCCACTGCTACTGCAGCACCTGCCGGACTTACGTGCTTAAATGAAGCGGCAGCCGGAAGTCCGGTTGCTTCTTTCAGTTCTTTCACTAACTGCCAACTGTTCAAGGCGTCCAGCAAATTGATATATCCGGGTCTGCCGTTCAGAACCTCGATGGGCAGTTCGCCTTCCTTAATAAAGATACGCGCGGGTTTTTGGTTGGGGTTACAACCATATTTCAGCTCCAGTTCGTTTGTCATATTGTTATGTTTTAGTTGATTGATGCAAAGGTAAAAAATAGTGGTGAACGATGAAGGATAATCCATGATTTTGTTGTTTACATGCCGTCCTGTTTCGTCATTTCTTGTGTTTTTTTAGTTTATTTATCGTGAAAATACCTATTTATAGTGATTGCGTACCATCTAAATATTGTGTTTCTTTGCACCCGTAATATAATTAAGGTGTTGATGGATAAACTACAAAAATATAAACCAACCGATAAAATGATCGACCTTATCGGTGATAATTATTCTCTTTTACAAGTTATGAGCCGCTTTGGGCTTTCATTAGGGTTTGGTGACAAGACAGTGAAAGAGGTCTGTGAGATGAACAATGTAGATTGCCATACATTTTTGGTTGTTGTGAATTTCATGGCTGAAGGGTTCTCACGTATGGACGGCAGTGCCGATGATATTTCCATACCGGCTTTGGTCGATTATCTGAGACAAGCGCATATCTATTTTCTCGATTACTGTCTGCCGGCTATTCGGAGGAAGTTGATTGAAGCCATTGACTGTTCGCAGGACGATGTTTCATTCCTTATTCTGAAGTTCTTCGACGGATATATGCGGGAGGTACGCAAACATATGGAGTATGAAGAAAAAACAGTGTTTAAGTATGTGGATACGCTGATTCATGGCAATGCGCCTAAGAATTATCAGATCAGCACTTTCTCAAAACATCACGATCAGGTAGGAGAGCGGCTTACGGAGCTGAAAAACATTATTATTAAATATTGTCCGGCCAAGGCAAATACCAATGTGCTGAATGCAGCCTTGTTTGATATTTATGCTTGTGAGGAAGGACTTGAATCGCACTGTAAAGTAGAAGACTATTTGTTTGTTCCTGCCATTCTGAAACTGGAAAGGAGGATGCGAGAAAATGAAAAATAACGAATCGATCCGTATAGCTGTAGCCGAGACGTCGGTGATTATTCGCAGTGGTCTGACGCTGGCTTTGAAGCGTTTACCCAATTTGAAAATTCAACCGGTAGAACTGCTGTCGGTAGAGGCACTCAACGATTGCCTGCGTACACAGTTCCCCGATATATTGGTGGTCAACCCTACATTTGGCGACTTTTTCGATGTGGCGCGTTTCCGTGAAGAGACTGCCGGCAAGGGAATCAGGGTAGTGGCATTGGTCAGTTCGTTTATCGATGCTTCGCTGCTCAGTAAGTATGATGCGTCCATTTCTATTTTCGATGACTTGGAGGCGTTGGCCAATAAAATCAATCTCTTGCAGAATATAGAACCCGAAGAAGAGGAGGATAGCCAGGAGGCTCTGAGTCAACGTGAGAAAGAGATCGTGATTTGTGTGGTGAAGGGAATGACCAATAAGGAAATTGCCGAAAAACTCTTTCTTTCTATCCATACGGTGATCACACATCGCAGAAATATCAGCAAGAAGCTGCAAATACACAGTGCGGCCGGTCTGACCATCTATGCTATTGTAAATAAGCTGGTTGAGTTAAGTGACGTAAAGGATTTATAGCTCTAAAAGAATGTTATAAAACATAAAACCGCTTGTCGGGTTAGAAAAAAGCCGTATCTTTGCAGTGCAGTTGGGAAATTGCTTTTTAAGGTAAAATAGAATATTAGGTATTAGATAAAGATTTAAGGTATTAAAAGTTTCAAGTGATTTTCAATTAGGTAAAGATTTTTAAAGGTAAAAGAATAATAGGTATTGAGAGTTTTTTAGGTAAAAAGAAGATTGTGTTTTTAGGAATTTTGAGGTATTAAAGAAAAGCCTTTATGGCTTTTCTGATGTGGGGCGGGTAATTCTACTGAAGAATTTACTCGTTTTTTTATGCCCGGATTTTACTGTTTTCTCTTCACTGTTTCATATCCGGTTGATCTGTCCGGTAACCATATAAATAACAAAATCCCGACGAAATCACTTCGGCGGGATTGTTCCTTTTACTCAAATGTGGCTACGTAATAAAATTATGACTAATTAATTAAATTCTGATACTGCAAAGATAGCGTGTTTTCGCAGTTGCCACAATCCCCTTTTTAGGGTATATTACGTAAGATATCTCACTATATGTAGTTACTTTCGCCCATTCGGGCTTATTTTTTCCCAGATTTTGCTTTGCGGATTGAACTGCTTGATCACTTTGGCCGGACTGCCTGCACATACGGAGTAGGGGGGAACAGAACGGCTGACAACACTTCCTGCGGCTACCACCGAGTGCTTTCCCAGTGTCACGCCGGGCAAGATGACTGCATTGGCGCCTACCCACACGTCATCTTCAATCGTGACGGGCCGAGTGCTCACTCCTTGTTCATCTATACGTTTGTCTGCATCCTGATAGTTATGGTTAAGACCGGTCACCGTTACGTTCTGTGCCAGATTTACATGGTGACCGATGGTTGCAGGGCCGATAATTGTGTTTCCCAGTCCGATCCGGGTATAATCACCGATAATCAGGTCACCCACCGCATTGTTCAGACACGAAAAATCTTCTACTACCGAGTATTTTCCAAGAGAGAAAAGGTTGAACGGAGGGAGGTCGAGGCGTACGCTTCGGTATATCACGGAACCTTTTCCCCGCTTCAGGTAGAGAAAAGAGAATATGCGTATCCACCAGTTGGGACGTGTTTTCACCGGATGCATGATGAATCGGTGTACGGCTTGTTTAAGTGCAGGGTTCTGTTTGATTGTCTCTTTCAGTGCCATAGTCGGGGAGAGTTGGTTATTTCTTGGTTTTCTGTCCTACCAGATAATCCGGGATAGCCAGACATACGATGAATATCAGGACGTAAAGTAAGGCCCACCACTTTAAAGACAGAGTCCAGTTGTAGCAAAGCAACAGTATTGCGATGAAAAAAATGGCGGTTAAGCCTGTTCTCCAGGAAGGCAGAACCCATCTGAAAATCTTGTTGCAATAATCCCAGTGTGCCGTGAGCATTGCTTCCGGAAGTGCTGAGAGAGCCTTGGAGAATCTTACTTTATATTGTGGGATACGTATGTCATTGCTGTAGACTTTTACCGTTTCCAGATATTCGACGAAGATGCCCTGCCGGACTAATCTTCTTTCCAGATTGCTCTTACAGCTCTTTTGGTTCTTCTTCAGCCATGCCAGATCTAACACCATATCCGTACCACATAAGGCCGATGATACTCCCAGGCGGATGGCTCCTTTCCGGAAGAAAGAGTGATTGATTTCTTCGTTCAATGCCTGAAAGTATTGCTTCCGGGTAGAACGGTTTTCTGTGATAGGATGAAGTTGGATAGCTCTGGCTCCTCCATCGAATGCTTTATTTATTTCATTCAGAAACGCAGGTTCAATCCGGGTTGTTTTCCCGAGGATGATTACGGCATCAAAGTCCTTTTCATCCAGCGTACCTACGGTTTTTGTCAGGTCTTCGTAAGTGAATACTTTATACAGCTCTTCCGGATAGTCGGGCGAAAAAGAGAAAGGAGTATCCGTAGGGAACAGAATGGCAAATCTATGTTTCTTTCCTGTCTTCGGGTATCGCATGGCATTCTTTAAAGAAGCTGCTACTGCCGGTATTCCCAAATAGATGGTAAACAGGCTGAAGCACAGAAACAGAATAAAATCTGTTATTTGAATAAAAGTATCCATAGTTTCATATGTACGGTTATACGTTCTCTTTTTGTATAAACGCCGTGAAAGTTCTCAGGATAATTTTCATATCCAGTTGGAAGGAGAACGTTTTGGCATATTTTATATCCAGTTGCTTACGTTCATCAGCGGACATCTTCCCACTGCTTCCGCGTTTTTCTACCTGCCAAAGTCCCGTTAGTCCGGCTGGTCCCATGAAGCGGTCGATATATTCATCGCTTGTCAGCAGTTCGGCTTCGTAAAGCGGGAGAGGGCGGTTGCCCACGATGGACATATCTCCTTTCAGGATATTGATAAGTTGCGGCAGTTCGTCGATGCTGTACTTACGGATGATGCGTCCCACTTTGGTGATGCGGGGATCATTCTCCAGTTTAACGAACGCATTTTTCTTTTCTACGGACTTTTTATTTGTATAGCTTTGTTCGGATATGACGAAATCATCTGAAATAAGCATGATTTCTTCCTCATTCAGCTCCATATCATCGCTGATCAGCAGTTCTTCTTCCACCGGGTTCTGTTCCTCCTCCTCGGCCTGATATTGGTTAAGCTGGTTGAAGTCTCTCAGATGTTTGTCCGCATCGGTATACATGGAACGGAATTTCAGGAAATCGAATATTTTGTAGTTGCTTCCTACCCGTTTGGATTTATACACTACGGCACCCTTACTCTCCATCCGGATGGCTAACGCTGTGATTAACAGTATCGGAGATAAGCAGAGTATGGCTGTCGACGAGAAAGCTATATCAAATAATCTTTTCCATAAAGGCAGTCTGAAAGCCTGTAAATTCGATCCTTTTTCGTTGATATCGTTAATTTTTTGCTGTTTCCGTCGCATCATAAATTCCGACATGTTTTTAAATGCTTCGGAGGTAGAATCAAACGACATTGAATTATTGATACCGGCTTTCAGATAGACGGGTCTGTCTTCTTTATTGATTCCTTCTGTGACAAGGACGATGTATACACCCGGGAATTTTTTTCTCAGATACTGGATCTCAGGAATATCTTTTGATAGATCCCGTTCTTCGAAAAGGATCGCTATGTCATACTTTTCACGAATCTTATCGATAAATTCGCTCGCTTTCTTGCTGTTTTGAATGGCATAAAACGCACCTTCAGCTATCTTAGAGAAATGTTCGATAGTAGCAGTATGTCTCCCGATATAAATGAGATGTGGCATTTAGTCTATGATTTTTCTGACACGGATTTTTAGCTCCATGGGGTTGAAAGGTTTCAGGATATAGTCTTCGGCTCCTTCTTCCAATAATCTGATTCTTTCGGTTGTACTTTCTTCACTGGAGAGCATAATGACAGGAATGTCTTTGAACAATTCATTGTGCTTCAGGTAATGCAGAAATTCATCTCCTCTCATCTCCGGCATTCGTATGTCTGATATTATCAGGTCCGGTAAATTACCTTCATATAACCATTCAATTGCTCTTATCGGATTTTGTACATACTGGCAATCGTAATCTTTGCCTAAATAGATTGACGCTACTTTACCAATCGTTTCTTTATCGTCAACAAGTAATATCTTCTTTCTCATAATGTGATTAAGTATCGTTATGATGTTTGCTTTGTTGTTTGTTTAAGTGTAAGATAGAGTATATTTACTCAGTACTGCAAATATATATAATATTTCTGTAACAATGTTCTCTAAAAGAAGTGTTTTTATCTGAAGGCTCTCTTTTAGACACGAAAAGAGGCTGGGTCGAAACTATTTTCACCACGGAGTAACACAGAGTAGCACAGAGTCTTTTTGCTAATAATCAACAACCTAAAATTGCCTCTGTGTTACTCTGTGTCCTCCTGTGGTGAGTTTTGACACAGCCTTCTGTTCAATAGTCTGTTCTAATTTTTATTGGTTTGGAACACTTTGGTATTATCAAAATCGTTCCACCACTTTGTGTTATTCACTCCACCGCTGGTTACCCATCCGGCAAACTGTTTATATGCATTTTGAATCTTTGTATATTCTAACGGCCATTTAAATTGGGTGGGAACTATGATGCCCCATGCCAGATTATCTTTGCTGATATAATATTTCTTTCCGTTTACGGAAGATGCATCATTGTTGCCTCCGAATAGTTCAGTATTTGCCAGTTTGGTTGGCTGATATCCGGCTACGTGGATCTCTTTTCGTTTGCTGCCTCTGTCAGTGATGATGAAGAGATTCAGTTTGTTTATATTGACTGCATCACTGCTTGGTGCCGATGCCGGGTCGAATCTGAGTGTAAAGTTGATGATCTTGGAGTCTTTTTGGTTATTGTCACTACCGGAAACTGTATTGACGAACGAACCTGCCGGGCGCTCCATCAGTGCATGTGCATTGTCAAACAGGGGAACTATCGCATAGTCCTGGCCTTTCTCTATATTCTTATCAGTAAGGTCGAATGATATCGGACGATAGTTGTTTGCGTAAGTAACAGGCTGCGTGATGACAGATGCCGGAATTTCGTCGAACATGATGGCTGCTGCAATTGCTTTCTGGGCACCGACAGCAGTTAACTCAATCGTCAGGTCGAGTTCTGTGATCTTATTCCATTTGTCTATACTTGTCTTTCTGTGTTTTATTTCCAGAACGATATCATTCATGTCGTAGTCTCCATACAGGGGCCACTGGTCTTCAAACAGGTATGTATAATTATGATTGTCATCCACAATAATCGGGAAGTTAGGATCAGAAGGTTCCGGAGCAGGATCCGGCAGTTCCGTTTTTCCATTGCAGCCGGTTATGATGATATCAGGTTTGCTTGAAAAGATCACCTCACTTCCCGCTTGATACATGTCTTTATGGGAACAACTGATTTTACCGCTGATATAAAGTTTACCACTAAACTTATTTGACCAGTTATCGATCTGCAATTTATCGGTCACTTTCAATAGAGAAGCTTCATCTCCTTCGCCTATAGCTGAAAAACCGGAGTTAATGGTTATTTTTTCTGCTTTTATCATAGAACCATTGGCCAACGTCAATTTGGCGTTGTCATAAAAGTATATATCATCAGCTTCTTCAAAATAATCCTTATTTTTGTCATCTTCTTTTTCTTCTGCTATGACTCCATGATCCAGATAAATAATGCCTCCTGCTTTCATATGTTCTACAAAGAGCATGCAGTTATTATATAGGGAACCTCCCGCTTCACCGCTATCATATGTATCGAATTCCATTTCTCCGAAGTTCACGTTCTTACTTCCGGCTGCTGTATATTTCTCCGCTTCCAACTCACTTCCGGCAGCATTGTATACAATTGAAGAAGTATTCAATTTTATTTCTTTTTCTACATCTAATTCTCCGAAATTATGAATACTTCCTCCTTTAGAGGCATCTATATTGTGTTTAACATCTACTTTATTCCCATTATAGAGGAGATCAAAAGAATTTAATAGTAGATTATCCACTTCTATTTCACCGAAATTACAGATCGTACTTTGCGTATTACCTTCCAATTTAGCTATCTTAATCTTGGCTCCGGATTGGATCGTTAAATTACTTGCATTCTGTAGTTTCAGGTCTGTTCCCTCAATCGTTCCACCCTTCAGAACAATAATATCCAGGTAGTTTTGGGTAATGGCTTGTGCCGGTTCCCAGTTTCCTTGTATATAGACAGTCGCTCTGTTGGAGTTGCTGAGAGAGGTATCTTTAAATTTTCCTTGGAATTTTCCGGTTACAATATAGGCTTTCCCTCCTTCCAAAACTTGGGAAGAACTTGTTATCGGGATAGCTCCATTGGTGTCATAGCTTTGTTCTGCTCTTTTAGGAATGTCAATTCCTCCGTTATTCCCTCTGGTGGCTACCAAAGCTCTCGTTTTGATGGCAGACGTACCTGTAAAAGAGCATTGAACATGGGAAGTTGATTCGCTGATTTCCACTTGTTTTATCTGGTCCCTGCCACGTGGGTCAGTCTGACGGACATAAAGATACTTTATATCCTTGGAAGACACTACTTCGGTCTGATAAGCTTCTCCTTTCTTGGCAACTCCTTTGGCTAAAGTATTGTAGGGATCCTCTGCTGTTGCTTCAAGCGGATTCTTATCTAATATTTCTACGGTATAATAATACTGTCCGTTAAACTCATCATCGACTTCCACACTAAATTTTATGGAATTTGTAGACGACCAGTCGAATCCCGCCGGAGCACTGATATCCTCCATGGGATTGGGAGTTTGATAAGAGGGGTCATAGAGATCTTTGTTATCATCAACGCAAGCTGTAATGCACGCCGTCGATAGAATCATTGACGATGCAAAAAATAGTTTGTTAATTGTTGTTTTCATACTTGTTTGTTTTGTTCAGTATTTGCAAATATACAACACAAATATACAACTATTAATCGGCCTGCATTGCTTGAAATATAACTTATTATAACGCCATTAATGTTTTTTAGGAATAACACGGCCCGGTGATAACGAAGATGCCGGAGAGGCCTGGCACATGGAATGTTTATTCGGTCCTTTTGGTTATTTCGCCGATCAGGCAAGAATTCATTTTATACCTGATCTCTTTATTGTCGAGTCCATGCCCTAAGAGGAACATTAATTTGGTGACCGCACATTCCGGTGTGCTGTCGTATCCGCTGATGACTCCTGCCTGAAGCAGCTGGATACCGGTGCCATAGCGTTCCATTTCGACGGCACCGGAGGCACATTGAGTGATATTGACGATAATGATACCCCGGTCCGTAGCGTCTTTCAGTTCCCTGATAAACCACTCTTTCTGGGGTGCGTTGCCCGAACCGAATGTTTTTAATACTACTGCCTTTAGTTCCGGCACATGGAGCAGTGCAGATACGATCCCCTCCTGAATCCCGGGGAAGAGTGTCAGAATGACTACGTTCGTATCGAACAGATAGTGAGGTTTCAGAGGCTTGGTCAGATCCGGTTTGCGGATCAAGTTAGGTTCATATTTAATATGGATGCCTACTCGTGCCAATGGGGGATAGTTGAACGAGCGGAAAGCGTTGAAGTTTTCAGCGTTGATTTTAGTCGTGCGGTTGCCACGCATCAGATGGTTTTCAAAAAAGATGCAGACCTCGGGAACGATTGCGGTGCCATCCGGGTTTTTGGCTGCTGCAATTTCAATAGCTGTAATCAGGTTTTCTTTGCCGTCTGTGCGTAGTGTACCGATCGGGAGTTGAGAGCCGGTCAGGATGACAGGTTTACTCAGGTTCTCGAGCATGAAGCTGAGGGCAGAAGCTGTATACGCCATTGTATCGGTGCCGTGGAGGATGACAAACCCATCAAAAGAGTCATAGTTATAGTTTATAATCTTAACCAGTTTGGCCCAGAATGCCGGTTCCATGTCCGAAGAGTCAATAGGGGGATCAAACTGATAGGAAGAGATGCGGTAATTGAATCTTTTCAGTTCGGGTACGTGCTTTAGTAGATGGTCGAAATTAAAATTTTCCAGAGCACCGGTTTCCGGGTTTTCTATCATTCCGATAGTTCCACCAGTATAAATGAGTAATACGGAGGGGTAATCTGCTTTCATATCTGTATCTTTTTTGCTGTTTCGCCGACAAAGATACAAAAAAGAACTATAAACTATAAACGATAAACGATAAAAGAGACTGTGTCGAGACTCTTTTCACCACGGAGTAGCACAGAGCTCTTTACTAACAAACAACGACTTAAAATCGTCTCTGTGTTGCTCTGTGTCCTCTGTGGTGAGTTTTGTTCTTATTTTATTCCGTCAATTAATCGGAGAATGGCCTTTTCCGGATCCTTTTCTTCATTGAGCAGAGTAACAAAACGGCTGCCGATAATGGCTCCCGAGGCATTATCGCAGGCAGCACGGAAAGTGGCCCGGTTGCCGATGCCGAAACCTACCATGCGTGGATTGCGCAGATTCATCTTTTCAATCTTTTTAAAGTACGCACGTTTTTGTTCGTCAAAGTCCTGTTGTGCCCCTGTGGTGGCAGCCGACGAAACCATATAGATAAAACCGTCCGTATGTTCGTCAATCTCGTGTACACGCTCTTCACTCGTTTCGGGAGTGATAAGCATAATCACTTTGATGTCATACTGTTCCGCAATGTTGCGGAAGTGCTCCTGATAGTCTTTGAAGGGAAGGTCGGGAATGATGACACCGTCGATTCCACATTCGGCACACTGCCGGCAGAAGTTATCGAAGCCGAACTGCATAATCGGGTTGAGGTATCCCATTAATATCAATGGGATTTTTACATCCCGGCGGATATTATGCAGCTGTTCAAACAGAAGTTTGAGCGACATCCCGTTGCGTAGGGCTTGTGTGGCTGCATTCTGGATTACAATGCCGTCTGCCATCGGATCACTGAAAGGGATACCGATTTCGATCATGTTTACTCCATGTTTCTCGAGGGCACGGATCACTTCGGCTGTTCCCTCCAGTGTAGGAGTGCCGGCACAAAAATAGATGGATAGCAAATCCTTGGGATTGCTACTGAAAAGTTGGTTTATTCTGTTCATACACTTTTATTTTTAATTCATTACTTTTTTATATTCAGGGTCGGTGGAGTTTTATTTCCCCAGTTGCTCTAAAAAGAACTTGAGTCTTTCTACCTCTTTCAGTCCCGGTTTGGTTTCGAAACGACTGTTCAGGTCAAAACCCGCCAATTGGGGATGACGCAATTCTTTCAGGGTCGGAGCACTGTATGGATTGATTCCGCCGCTAAGTAAGAAAGGCTTTTTCCCTTTGTAACTGTTCAGCATCGTCCAGTCGAATTGATTGCCCGAGCCGCCATGTTGTTCACATTTGGTGTCGAACAGGAAATAGTCACAAGATTTTTCGTATGCTTCGGTGTTCTCAAAATCCTTTCTCCGGGCGATGGAAAACGCTTTGATCAGCCTTAACCCGGTTGACCGGAGTGAATGACAGTATTCCGGTGATTCATTGCCATGCAGCTGGATATAATCCAGACTGAAACGGTCGGCAAGTATCTCGATTTCTTTTTTGTCTTCGTTGACAAAGACACCCACACGCTTTGCCGCATCCGGCATGTAAGCCGGAAGCTCGCATAGGCAGCGGGGAGACTTCGGGTAGAAGATAAAGCCTATCATGTCGACCTTTAGTTGTTCTACATCGCGGATATTGTCGGCTTCGCGCATTCCGCAGACTTTTATCAGTTTGTCGTTTATCATTCTTGTTCTTAATTGAATGGTTTTGATTTCGATTCACCACGGAGGACACAGAGGACACAGAGGGAAAATTTAAGATATTTCTGTGGAATTGAAAATTAAAACTCTGTGTCCTCTGTGCTACTCTGTGGTGAATTTGTCATGGGAATGGGTTACTGGGTTCGATTCGTTTATAAATTCTTCCAGTTTCTTGCCCGGTTGCTCGGTTTTCATAAACGTTTCTCCGATCAGGAATCCTCTGAATCCGGCATTACGCAAGCGCTTCACGGTTTGCGGGTCGGATATGCCGCTTTCCGACACCAATACTGTGTTCCGGGGCAGTTGTCCGGCCAATCGGAACGAGTTCTCCACATCCGTAAAGAAAGTGCCGAGATTGCGGTTATTGATCCCCACCATATCGATCTCCTTATTTATAAATGGTAACTCTTCGGCAGTATGGATTTCCAGCAAGACTTCCAATCCCAGTTCATGAGCTTTTTCAGCAAGGGCATGGCACTTCTCTGTATCCAGTGCGGCAGCAATCAGCAGTACGGCGTCGGCTCCGACTATTTTGGCCTGATACAGTTGATATTCGTCGATTATGAAATCTTTGCGCAGAATCGGAATATTTACCAGCGGGCGTGCCGTACGGATATCCTTCAGGCTTCCTCCGAAGAACTTTTCGTCCGTGAGGATAGAAAGCGCCGAAGCACCTGAGGCTGCATATTCCGGCACTACCTGTTCGGGGCGTGCGTCTTCATAAATCCATCCTTTGGATGGAGAGCGGCGTTTGAATTCTGCAATAATACCGGTAGACGAAGAAGTTAGTGCCTGCTTCATGGAGTATCCGGGCTGTATTTCGTCAGATAGTTTCTCCTGAAGCTGTTCCGATGGGATGGCCTGTTTCTGCAAGTCTATTTCGAAACGCTTGTTGGCGATGATTTCGGATAATATATCTTTCATGCTTTTGGGTGGGCGATAGTTTTCCTATCTGTTTAGTTCAACAAATTTCTTTAAGGTCTCTTTTGCCTTGCCGCTGTCCAGTGATTCACGGGCGAGGGCGATGCATTCTTCTATCGGTTTATCCGGACAGATCACCTGGATGGCGAAGGCAGCATTGACAACCACTACGTTCTTTTGTGCTTCCGTAGCCGTTCCTTCCATAACAGCATCAAATATTTTTGCTGCGTCCTCCGGGGTATTTCCGCCGTCGAGGTCGGCTTCTCCGTAACGGTTGAAGCCGAGACTTTCCGGAGTATAGATTTTTTCGTTGCCGCAGGTAGCCACTTTAAATTCGTCGGTCAGGGAGATTTCATCATACCCGTCCAGACTATGTACAACGGCAAAGCGGGTGGCGCTCTCCTGATAGGTATATGTGTACAGACGGAGCAACGGGAGGTTGTAGACTCCAAGTAACTGATATTGCGGTATGACAGGGTTTACCAACGGACCGAGCATATTGAAAAAGGTACGTACGGCCAACGCTTTCCGTATCGGTGCCACTGCTTTCAGGGCAGGGTTGAACAAAGGGGCATGCAGATAGGCGATGTTGCACTTTTCCATAGAACGGCGGAGCCGGTCTGCATCGCCGGTGAATTTTACTCCATGCTGTTCCATTACGTTGCTGGCTCCGCTGACGGAAGTGGCACCGTAATTGCCATGTTTTACTACCGGAAATCCGGCTCCTGCCACAGTGAAACAGGCTGCGGTAGAGATGTTGAATGTATTTTTGCCGTCCCCTCCGGTTCCTACGATATCGATAGGCGCAAATTCACTCAGATCCACCGGTACGCGCATTTCGAGCAACGCATCACGGAATCCGCAAAGTTCCTCTACCGATATGTTGCGCATCAAGAAGACGGTTATCAGTGAGGCCACTTGTGCGTCGTTGTATTTGCCTTGTGCAATGTTCTGCAATATGGTACGGGCTTCGTCCCGTCCCAGGTATTGATGTTCGAATAATTTATATAGAATCTGTTTCATGGGGTTTATTGGTTTAAGAAGTTTTTAATGATTTCTTTTCCTTGCGGAGTCAGCACCGATTCGGGATGGAACTGGATGCCATGTACGTTGTACGTGCGGTGCCGTAATGCCATGATTTGTCCTTCACGGCTTTCGGCGGTGATCTCGAGGCATTCGGGGAAGTCCTCGCGGCTTACTACCCACGAATGATAGCGGCCTACGGGTATTTCGTGTCCCAAACCTTTAAAAAGAACATCTTCTTTCAGGATGTTGACCGGAGTCTGTACGCCATGGTATACTTCTGTCAGGTTCTCGAGTGCTGCCCCGAAGGCTTCACCGATGGCCTGATGTCCCAGGCAAACTCCTAAGATGTTTTTGGTCGGTGCATATTTCCGGATAATGGGTAGCAGCAGTCCGGCTTCTTCCGGTATGCCCGGTCCCGGCGAAAGGATGATTTTATCAAAACGTTCCACTTCTTCCAGTGAAATTTCGTCGTTGCGGAACACTTCAATGTTAGTGGCTCCCAACTCTTTTACCACGTGCAGCAGGTTGTAAGTGAAAGAGTCATAGTTGTCCAGGAGCAGAATCGCTTCTTCCCGTCTGTTAAGGGGATCTATCTTGTTATTCATTGTTTTTTTTATTTGTTTTAGAGTTTGGGTTCACCACAGAGGACACAGGGTACACAGAGTTTTTTTTAGACATAAGAACAAAAGAACAGATAATTCTTTATGGGTTCTTAGGTTCTTTTATCTGAAAACAGATGGAGCGCAGCTAATTAATCTCTGTGTCCTCTGTGTCCTCTGTGGTGAATGCCTTTTAGTTTTTTAGTTTTACGGCCAGATCTATTGCTTTCTTCAGTGCTCCCAATTTGTTGTTGACCTCTTGCAGTTCGTATTCGTCCTGACTGCGTGCCACGATGCCTCCTCCGGCCTGGAACCACAATTCATTGTTGCGGCTTACAAAAGTACGGATCGTAATGGCCTGGTTCAGTTCCCCGTCCAGTCCGATGAAACCGATGCAGCCTCCGTAAGCTCCGCGGTTGTGCGGCTCTATCTCACTGATAAGCTGCATGGCACGTACTTTCGGTGCGCCGCTCAACGTCCCGGCCGGGAAAGTGTCGATGAAAGTCTTGAGCGGATTCGCCCCTTTGTTCAGTGCTCCGCTGACGCGGCTTACCAAATGGATGACATGGCTGTAATATTGCGGCTCTTTGTAAAACAGCACCCGCACGTCGTGGCAATTGCGGCTGAGGTCGTTGCGTGCCAGATCTACCAGCATCACATGCTCTGCGTTCTCTTTCGGGTCGGCCAGAAGTGCTTCCGTCAGTTCTTTGTCCTTTATGGTGTCTCCCGTACGCCGTGTGGTTCCGGCAATCGGATCGATATAGGCTTGTCCGTCTTCTACTTTGCAGTGTGTTTCCGGTGACGAACCGAAGATGCGGTATCCGCCGAAGTCAAAATAGAACAGGTAAGGGGAGGGGTTGATGCTGCGTAGCGCGCGGTATACCTTGAAGTCGTCACCGGCATAAGGCTGGATGAACCGTCTGGACAGTACAATCTGGAAGACGTCTCCCCGGAGGCAGTGGGCGATACCTTTGCGTACATTCGCTTTGTGCTCTTCGTCGGTGATGGTACTGGTGACGGGACCGGTCACTGAGAAGTTGTACGAGGCATAGTTGCGGTTCTCTATGGCCGATTCCAGTTGTGACAGAGTGCTTTCTTCTCCTTCCGCCAGCATTTCCACCAGAGTCAGCTCGTTCTTGAAGTGATTGAAGACGATGATGTACTTATATAATATGTATAGCAGGTCCGGAGCGTCGTTTTGCTCGTCGTGGCTTTCTTTCACGGGGATGTGCTCAAAGTACTTCACTGCGTTGAAAGTGGTATAGCCATACAGTCCGCAGAATTTCTTATCGGCTCCCACTACATGGAACTGGTTGATGAAGCGGTTGAACGCATTCTCTACGTGGAACGTCTTGCTGAGTGGTTCTTCCCGGCGGCTGTTGTCGGGATACGTAGTGGTCACTATTCCACTGTTTATGCCGATGCTTGCCAATGGGCAGAGTGCGATGAACGAGAGGGAATTTTCTCCGGCATGATAATCCGAGCTTTCCATTAATGCCGATTGCGGATACATATCGCGCACTTTGAGGTAGATGCTTACCGGAGTGTGCAGGTCGCCCAAGACCTGCTTGCTATGGGTGGTATAATGAAAGGTATTCATAATTTTTTTCTTTTTAATTTGATTTTGAATTCACCACAGATTACACAGATTTTCGCAGATTGACGATCTGTTTTGTGGGTAATTAGATTAAAAAATCTGTGTTAATCCGTGTAATCTGTGGTGAAATGATTTATCCCAAATAAGTTTCTATATCTTTATCTCCCCGTCCCGATACGGTCAGCACGACTACATCTTCCGGTTTGAAGGTCATTTTATCCAAGGCTCCCAGTGCATGTGCCGATTCCAGTGCGGGAATGATTCCTTCCAGCCGGGTCAGTTCGTAAGCGGCACGGATGGCTTCATCGTCGTTGACGGCCAACACCAATGCCCGTTTTTTGTCGGCGAGGTTGGCATGCATCGGTCCGATACCGGGATAGTCCAGTCCGGCGGAGATAGAGTAAGGCTCTTCAATCTGCCCGTCTTCGTTTTGGATCACGAACGTGCGTGCACCATGGATGATTCCCATTTTACCCAATTGAATGGTAGCTGCCGTCATTCCGGTTTCTATCCCCTTGCCACCGGCTTCGGCCAAGACGATCTGAACCCGTTCGTCATCGATGTAGTGGTAGATGGTTCCGGCAGCGTTGCTTCCTCCGCCCACACAGGCAATCAGGTAGTCCGGATAGTCACGTCCCTCTTTTTCTTGAAGTTGCTTTTTTATCTCTTCGCTGATGACCGACTGCAAGCGTGCCACCATATCCGGATACGGGTGTGGTCCTACGGTGGAACCGATGATGTAATACGTATCCGAAGGATGGCAGCACCAGTCGCGGATGGCTTCGTTCGTAGCATCTTTCAGTGTCATGTTACCCGATGTTACCGGGATGACTGTGGCTCCCAGCATCTTCATCTTCTCTACATTGATATGCTGGCGTTCTACATCCGTTTTTCCCATATACACGATGCACTCCATGTCCATCAGGGCGCAAACGGTGGCCGTTGCCACTCCGTGCTGTCCGGCACCGGTCTCGGCGATGATCCGCTTTTTGCCCATGCGGCGTGCCAGCAGAATTTGTCCGATGGTGTTGTTTATCTTGTGGGCTCCTGTATGGTTCAGGTCTTCCCGTTTCAGATACATCCTGCAACCATACTTTTCCGAAAGGCGGCGAGCCGGGTAGAGGGGAGAAGGACGTCCTACATAATCCCGCAGCAATTGGTCGAATTCCTTTTTAAAATCCTCGCTTTCGATCACTTTGAGATACGTGTTTTTCAACTCTTCTACGCATTTGTGGAGTATTTCCGGCACATAAGCACCTCCGAATTCTCCGTAATAGCCATCCTGATCAACTAAGAAACTTTTCATAATCCTATTTTTTATTCGTTATTTGTATTTTCGGTCAAAAAAGAAAGAGCCCCGTCGCAGGTTGCGACAGGGCTCTTTCTGAATTTCTGTTATATCTTTAATGAGGTATATACATACGAGCGCTGCTCCCTTACGACTGTCGGAGTTGTAACGGGCGCCACCACCAATATGTATTTACTTGCATTTTCATCATTGCTAATTGTTATTTAACGGGGGCAAATATAGATACTTTGTTTGGAATAACAAATAAAATCTTTCTTTTTTTTATTTCCCTCCTTTTTATTTTTTGTTTTGGCGGGAATCTATTTATGATTTCTCAAATACTTGCTGTACATATTTTTAATTGTCGGATGCTCGCAGGGAGTGGTTCCTGATTCTGCTGAACCTGTATTGCTTTGTTTCTGTTGTTTTAATATTAACTTTTTTATTATCAGAAGATTATGAATTTGCTTAACTTTTAATTAGGGTTCAATGGCTCAAGGTTCACTCTATGAGTATCATACCTTGTGGGAAGATGTTGTGTTTGTTGTTAAAAAGTACTTTCTAAAAATCTTTTGCTCTTTAGCGCATTTTGGAATTAATGTAAAATATATTGTATTGTATATGTGTATTATTTATGTCTGTTTTTAGAGTTACGCATTATCTGTTTTTGTGTCCACTATTATTAGAGATGTTTGTATGTAATTATTTGATTTTTAATGTTGTATGCAGGGGATTCTTTGTGTTTTCCCAGGGGATGAATCCCATAGAATGAACCTTGAGCCTTTGGACCTAACCGATGTATATTATATATACATTGAGTGTAAGAAAGAATTGGTAAATGCTCGAAATAGAAGTCCTTTTTAAACATTTTGTTATTTATATTGTTTCTTCAGATATAAATTATTTAAAAACAGAAACCAAACATTATGAAACAAAGAAAAGTTTTAATTGCGATTGCCGTTGTCATATTCATCCTGTTGCTGCTTTACTGGCTTTTTGTAGCCGAGGATATCAACGCTTGGCTACCTGTAAACTAAAGACTTGTATTTTTCGTCCTAAACACTTAAGTCTTTTCAGCGAAACGCTTAGACGTTTTCCGAAAACGTTTAAGTCTTTTGCCGGAAACACTTAAGTCTTTCCTGAGAAACACTTAAGTGTTTTTTTCCGCATGATTCCCCTGCAAATCTTTTTGTTTTCCGGAAAGAAGCGATTATTTTTGTATCTGATTGAATATCGTATAAATGATGATATAAACTGATAACCTATGGATAATTTTATTTTTCAGAATCCCGTGAAGCTGATCATGGGACACGGGATGATTGCCCGGTTGAGTAAAGAGATACCGGCAGACAAGCGGGTGATGATTACCTTCGGTGGCGGTAGCGTGAAAAAAAACGGTGTATACGACCAAGTGAAAGAAGCCCTGAAGAATCATTTCACTGTAGAGTTCTGGGGCATTGAGCCTAATCCTTCCATTGAGACTTTACGTAAAGCCATTGCCCTTGGAAAAGAGGAGAAGGTGGACTATCTGCTGGCTGTGGGAGGCGGATCGGTCATCGATGGCACGAAGCTGATTTCTGCCGGACTGTTGTACGATGGGGATGCGTGGGATCTGGTGCTTGCCGGACGTCCGGTGACAAATACCGTTCCTCTTGCTACTGTCCTCACTCTGCCTGCCACGGGATCGGAAATGAACAGCGGAGCCGTGATTTCGCGTCATGAAACCAAAGAGAAATATCCTTTCTATTCCAATTATCCCTTATTCTCCATTCTCGATCCGGAAGTGACGTTTACACTGCCGCCCCATCAGGTGGCCTGCGGTATTGCTGATACGTTTGTACATGTGATGGAGCAATACATGACAACCCCGGGACAGAGTAGGGTGATGGACCGCTGGGCGGAAGGTATCCTGCAAACCTTGATGGAGATAGCTCCGAAGATCCGTGAGAATCAGCACGATTATCAGCTGATGGCCGATTTTATGTTGTCGGCAACGATGGCACTGAACGGCTTTATCGCTATGGGAGTATCTCAGGACTGGGCTACGCACATGATCGGGCACGAACTGACCGCACTTCATGGACTGACACACGGACATACACTGGTCATCGTATTCCCCGCTACTCTGCGTGTGCTTCGCAAGGTGAAAGGTGATAAGATTCTGCAATATGGCGAGAGGGTACTCGGCATTACTTCCGGAACCCGTGACGAACGTATCGATGAAACGATCCGCCGTACAGAGGAGTTTTTCCGTTCATTGGGGCTGACTACCCGCCTGAGTGAGGAGGGCATCGGCATGGAGACGATTGATGAAATAGAACGCCGTTTCAATGAACGGGGTGTGAAATATGGCGAGAACGAAAATGTGACCGGAGCTGTTGCGAAGGAAATCCTGAAGAGCGCACTTTAGTCTTGTATTCACCACAGAGTACACAGAGGGCACAGAGTTCTTTTATGTTTTTTCACCACAGATTACTCGGAATGCACAGATATGCTAAGTACGGATGATCCATCTCTATAATCTTTTCTCTGTGTACTCTGTGTCCTCTGTGGTGAGTCTCCGTTCATTGTTCATCGTTTTCCGTCCGCATGTTTTTGGTATAAAGGCTGTCGATGATACCGTCTGATAGCCCGATGGTCGGGACTGTGATACCGGTTGCGTTCACCTGTTTTGCCACTTCCAGAAAGATTTCCGCTGCCGGGACAATTACATCTGCCCGGTCAGGCTTCAGTTTGAACTGTTTGATCCGTTCTTCTTTAGAGAGGGGCTTCAGGTTTTCGCAGATTTCCTGTAACGACTCGACGGGAAGGAAAGATTGTTTTTTGTCCTTTTTGTCTGCCAGGCGGAAAAGTTTATTGATATTGCCTCCCGATCCGATGATCTGGATGGAGGAATATTCGGCAGCCAGTGCCTGAAGGTCGGAGCACATCTGTTCTTTTTCTTCGTTCTTTACCATGCCGCTGAGCATACGCACGGTACCGATATTATAGGAACGTGAGCTTTTGAGTTCTGCGTCGCAGATCAAGTTGATTTCCGTGCTACCACCACCGACGTCAACGTACAGGTAGTTCTGTCCCGAAGCAAAAAGCTGTTCGATGTGGTTATCGTATACGATATGCGCCTCTTCCTGCCCGTCGATGATTTCGACGCGGATACCGGTTTTCTTTTCTATTCTGCGTGTGATTGCTTTCCCGTTGCGGGCATCACGCATGGCCGAGGTGGCACAGGCGCGGTAATCTGACACTTCGAATATCTTCATCAGTTGCTTGTAGGCTTTCATCAGCCGGATCAGTTTCCCGGCTTTTTCTTCTGATATTTCTCCGGTGGTAAAAGCGTCTTCACCTAACCTGAGGGGGATACGTATCAGTTGAACTTTGCTCAATAATCCTTCGGGCGATCCTTCCTCGTTTACACTCTTTATCAATAACCGCACGGCATTGGAACCAATGTCGATGGCGGCATAGTTTACTTTCTTCATTCTGATTCTTTATAGTATTTGTATAATTCTTCCTGAGAGCGGAAAGGGACACCGCTTTCCTCCCATGTCTTGTTTTCGCCACTGCCGTCTACGATGCGTCCTTTGGCCGTATCGCGGAGTCCGTAGCAGACCACTTTTTTCAGTTCATCCTGTATCGCTTTATCGTATACGGGTGTGAGCACTTCGATGCGGTTGTCCAGGTTGCGGGGCATCCAGTCCGCCGATCCTATATAATATTTCTCTTCTCCTCCGTTGGCAAAGATAAAGATGCGCGGATGTTCCAGGTAACGGTCAATGATACCGTTGATCCGGATGTTGTCGCTGATTCGGGGCACACCGGTCACCAGTGAACAGTTGCCCCGGACCACCAGGTCTATCTGTACACCGGCTGTCGAAGCCTCGTAGAGTTTCTGTACCAGCGCCCGGTCGGTGATGTGGTTCACTTTGGCAAGGATGTAGGCCTCTTTTCCTTGCTGCTTGTTTTTGATTTCCTTGTTGATCAGTGCTATCAGCCGTTTGCGCATATCGTTGGGTGACACGAGCAGTTCTTTGAAGTTGGCGGGAAGATACGGCTTCTCGATAAAATCGAATACCGAGTTGACCTCGCGTACGATGGACCGGTGTGCGGTCATGATAGTGAAATCGGTGTACATCCGTGCGTTTCCTTCGTGAAAGTTTCCGGTGCTGATACAAGCCAGATCACCGAACCGTGTTCCGATATGTATCAGTTTGGAGTGAATCTTCAGTCCTTCCACTCCGAAGATCACTTTGATTCCGGCATCCTGCATACGCTTGCTCCAATTGATGTTGGAGGCTTCGTCGAAGCGGGCAAGCAACTCGATGATGACGGTCACCTTTTTCCCGTTTTGTGCCGCACAGATCAAGGCTTTCACTACCTTCGAATCTTTGGCCAGGCGATAGAGAGTCATCTTGATGCTTCTCACCTCTTTGCTGATGGCCGCTTCACGCAGTACGCGTATCACCGTGTCGAACGATTGATAGGGGTAATGCAGCGAGCGGTCTTGCTTCCGGATCAGTTTCAGGATACTTTCCTCACCGTTCAGCTCCTGCTTGAAGACGGGAGGCCAGGCAGGGTATTTCAGGTCAGTGCGCCCGCAGTCGGGGAACTTCATCAGGTCTTTGAAGTTATGATAACGTCCTCCGGCTACACGGGTGTCGTTTTTGTCTACGTTGAGGCGGTCGGTCAGCTTTCGCAGCAGGTCTTTCGGCATCTGTTGGTCATAGACGAAGCGGATCGGTTCACCCCGCTTCCGGCTTTTCACCCCTTTTGATATCTTTTGAAGTACACCCGTACGCAAGTCGCTGTCTATCTCCATTTCGGCATCTTTGGTGAATTTGAAGGTATAGGCTTCATAATCCGTATAGTTCATACCTATGAAGATCATCGGCAGGCAGTAGCGGATGACGTCATCCAGGAACATCAGATACGTTTTACCGTCCGAATCCGGCAGACGGATGAAACGTCCGAACTCGTTGGTGGGAAGTTCGATGACGGCATAATCTCTTACTTTCACTTTTCCCTCGCCGTCTTTGCGTTGCAGGCGGATGGCCAGGTAGATGTCTTCGTCGGTCTGGTCGTCCGGTTGGCGGGAGGTTTTATTGAGAAAGAGCGGGTTGGTAGAACCGTTCAACCGGTTCCGGTAGAGTGAAGTGATGAAGAGCTCTTGTTCCGGTGTGAGTTCGGTGTCTTTGATGACATGGATGTTTTTTTGTTTCAACTTTTCCATGATCGAAGCGAACGTCTCTTCAAATTGCCGGTAGTACTGATTGTGCAACTTGCCGATCTGCTTCAGTGTGCGTGTGGCCGTATCACGTTCTTCGCGGATATTTTTGTCACCATACTCCACAATACGGTTCAATGTAGCCACACGAACACGGAAAAACTCGTCTAAGTTGTTTGAGTAAATGCCCAGGAAAGTAAGTTGCTCCAGTAAGGGAACTTCCGGGCGGGCAGCTTCAAGCAAAATGCGTTGATTAAAGTACATCCAACTGATGTCCCGTTCTACATAAAGCTTTTTACGTCTCGCTTCGTCTGATTTCATTCGGATAAGAGTTTACTTATTTTTTTGCAAAAGTATGCTTCTGCAATGTAATAGATATTACATTCTTGCTATGAACTTATTACAAAAATCATTTGTTCTTTTTATATGTAGACAGAAACACGTATATTCGCAGAAAGTATGCGGGATACCCCGTTAAAAAAATGTAAGATATGAAATCAATGAATTATTCTCTTATCCGCACTATTTGTGCGCTTGTCATCGGCCTGGTGTTGGTGCTCTGGCCGGACGCGGCAATTAATTATATTGTCATAACCATTGGCATATTGTTCCTGATTCCGGGATTTATTGTGCTGATTGGTTATTTCGGTACCAAACCCGAACCGGGTGTGTCCCGCCGTTTCCCTATCGAGGGGGTTGGAAGTCTGCTCTTCGGACTCTGGCTGGTTACGATGCCGGGCTTCTTTGCCGATGTACTGATGTTCCTGCTGGGCTTTATCCTGATTATGGGAGGCGTACAACAGATTGCATCCCTTTCGATGGCACGTCGCTGGATGCCTGTGCCGGGCGGCTTTTATGTGATACCGGCCCTGATCCTGATAGCGGGTGTCGTAGCCCTGTTCAATCCTACCGGAGCACGCAACACGGCTTTCATGATTATCGGTATCAGCAGCTTGGTTTATGCCGTTTCCGAACTGATCAACTGGTTCAAGTTTGCCCGTCGCCGTCCTAAAACTCCGGTGAAAGGAGAGATAGAGGACGCGGAGATCATTGAATAAAAGAAGAGAGGGTTGCCTCACGGCAATCCTCCCCCTGCAAACTTAAAACAACCAACAAAAGAAATAGGTTTCTGAAAGGGGATGTGCCAAAAACTTTTCACCACAGATTACACCGATTTTCACAGATTATCAACATTGATAATCAATGGTTTAAAATTTACTCTATGTTACTCTGTGTCCTCTGTGGTGAGTTTCAACACACTCTCTTAAGACTGTTTATCTTATAAATAACAACTCTCTGTATTTAGGCAGTGTCCACATCTGGTTGTCGACAATCAGTTCCAGTTTGTCGATGTGGTAACGAATCTCTTCCAGAGCCGGCACGATGGTGTCGTGGTAAGCAATGGCTTTTTCGCGTTCACTTTCTATCTTATTTGCCACTTTGCGGGCTTCGATCATTGCGTCTACATGTTCCTTGATGAAAGCGGTACGGTCGGCAATCTCTTCAATCAGTTCCAGGTTCTTGGCAGAAAGTCGGGCTGCTTTTTCTTCCGGAAAGAGGGATTTCATTTTATATACATTATCTATCAGGTCTGTCTGGTACTGTGTAGCAACAGGGATGATATGGTTCATGGCCAGATCACCCAATACGCGGGCTTCAATCTGGATTTTCTTGGTATAAGTTTCCCATTTCACTTCGTTGCGGGCCTTCAGTTCTTTCCGGTTCATCACGCCCACAGCTTCGAACATGGCTATCGTTTCGGGACGCAGATAGTTGTCGAAAATGACAGGAACGCTTGTTTCACAATCCAGACCGCGACGGGCGGCTTCTTTTTTCCATTCGTCGCTGTATCCGTTGCCGTCGAAATGAATGGCTTTGCATTCCTTGATATATTTCCGGATCACGTCGAGAATGGCCGAAATCTTGGGCTCTCCCTTCTCAATCTGCTTGTCTACATCTTTCTTAAACCGTTTCAACTGGTCGGCGACAGCCGCGTTCAGGGCTATCATTGCGCTGGCACAGTTGGCTTCGGACCCTACGGCACGGAATTCGAAACGGTTTCCGGTGAATGCGAAAGGTGAAGTACGGTTCCGGTCCGTATTGTCAATCAGCAATTCGGGTATCTGTGGGATGTCCAGCTTCATGCCCTGTTTGCCGCTCAGGCTGATCAGGTCATCTTTCGTACTTTCTTCAATGTGTTCCAACACTTGTGAAAGCTGCTTGCCCAGGAAAGAGGAGATGATGGCGGGAGGTGCTTCGTTGGCTCCCAGCCGGTGTGCATTGGTGGCACTTGAGATGGATGCTTTCAGAAGTCCGTTATGGTGATAGGCAGCCATCAGTGTATTGACGACGAATGTTACGAAACGCAGGTTATCTTCCGGAGTCTTGCCCGGAGCCATCAGCAGGATGCCGGTGTCCGTACCCAGCGACCAGTTGTTGTGTTTGCCCGATCCGTTGACACCTTTGAACGGTTTTTCGTGGAGCAGTACACGGAAGCCGTGGCGGCGGCTAACTTTGCGCATCAGGGACATGATCAGCAGGTTGTGGTCATTGGCCAGGTTGCACTCTTCGAAGATAGGGGCCAGCTCAAACTGATTGGGCGCTACTTCGTTGTGGCGCGTTTTTACGGGGATGCCCAGTTTCAATGCTTCCACTTCCAGATCTTTCATGAAAGCGGCTACGCGGGTGGGGATGGCACCAAAGTAATGGTCTTCGAGCTGTTGGTTCTTGGCGCTGTCATGCCCCATCAGGGTACGTCCGGTCAGCAGCAGGTCCGGACGGGCGGCGTATAAGCCTTCGTCTACCAGGAAGTACTCTTGTTCCCATCCCAGGTAGGCATATACTTTTTTTACATCCGGATTGAAGTAACGGCAAACGGCTACAGCAGCTTTGTCTACTGCCCTCAGCGCTTTCAGTAACGGTGCTTTGTAGTCGAGCGATTCACCTGTATAGGCGATGAAGATAGTCGGTATGCACAGCGTATCGTCTACAATGAAAGCGGGTGAGGAAGGGTCCCATGCACTGTAACCACGAGCTTCGAAAGTGTTGCGGATACCTCCGTTCGGGAAAGACGAGGCATCCGGTTCCTGCTGAACCAGCAGTTTTCCGGTGAATTCTTCCATCATCCCTCCTTTTCCATCATGTTCTACAAAAGCGTCGTGCTTTTCGGCAGTGCCTTCGGTCAGTGGAGCAAACCAATGGGTATAGTGTGTGGCCCCCATCTCGATGGCCCATTTCTTCATACCGGCTGCAACCTCGTCGGCGATACTGCGATCCAGTGGTGCACCGTTGTCAATCACATCGGTCAGTTTGCTGAACACATGGCTTGGCAGGTACTTAAACATCTTTTCCTTGTTGAAAACGTACATCCCGAAGTATTCCGACGGGCGTTCGGTGGGAGTTGCCACTTCTACGGCTTTTTTCTTAAAGGCCGTTTCTACGACTCTGAATCTGAGTTTTGACATAATGATTGAATTATTTATAAACTGTTTGGGTTTTGATTCACCACAGATTACACGGATTTCCACAGATTTTTAAATCTTAATTATCAACGGAACAATTCTTTAATCCGCGTCAATCTGTGGTGAAACCGTATTCATCTCCGCTTTGTATTCATGTTACCCGTATCACATGAAAGCTTTACAGCCAGTTCTTGATGCGCCGCATTGCCTCGATGCAATCGTTTCGTTCGCCGAATGCCGTCAGGCGGATGTAACCTTCTCCGCTGGGACCGAAACCGACTCCCGGAGTTCCCACTACATTGGCTTCGTACAACATCTGGTCGAAGAAACGCCACGAACTGGTTCCATTGGGAGTCTTTACCCACAAATAAGGTGCGTTTACTCCTCCGTATACTTTCAGTCCGGTGGATTCCAGTCCTTCTTTCATGATGCGGGCGTTTGTCATATAATAATTGATCGTTTCCTGTATCTGTTCTTTCCCCTCGGGGCTATAAACCGCCTCTGCGGCACGTTGGGTAATGTAAGACGTTCCGTTGAACTTGGTGCATTGGCGGCGGTTCCACATCCGGTTCAGGGGGATGCGTTCTCCCTCGAGTGTGGCTGCCGTCAGCTCTTTCGGCACAACGGTATATCCGCAGCGTATTCCGGTGAAACCTGCTGTTTTCGAGAAGCTGCGAAACTCGATGGCACATTTCTTGGCTCCTTTGATTTCGTAGATGGAGTGGGGGATATCCGGTTCCCGAATGTAGGCCTCGTAAGCTGCGTCAAACAGGATCAGGGTATCATTGGCCAGTGCGTAATCCACCCATTTCTTCAGTTCGGCTTTTGTCAGCGTTGTACCGGTGGGATTATTGGGATAACAGAGGTAGACGATGTCAATGCGTTTCTCCGGAATGGCCGGGATGAAATGATTCTCGGCGGTACAAGGCATATAAGTGACGTTGCTCCATTTGCCACTTTCGGTATCCAGCACTCCGGCACGTCCGCACATCACATTGCTGTCGATATAAACCGGATAAATGGGATCTGTGACCCCTACGCTGTTGTCGTGACGGAGAATGTCTCCGATATTACCCGTATCACTTTTGGCGCCGTCGTTGATAAATACTTCCGTAGGCGAAAGATGGATACCCCGTGGAGCATAGTCGTTTTTGATAATGGCCTCAATCAGGAAATCGTATCCTTGTTCGGGACCGTATCCGCGAAAGGTTTCGGTAGACGTCATCTCTTCGACTGCCTTGTGCATGGCCTCGATGCAGGCATTCGGAAGGGGACGGGTCACATCGCCGATCCCCAGCCGGATGATGTCCTGCTTCGGGTGTGTTATTTTAAAAGTATTGACCTTCTTCGCTATGTCCGAGAACAAGTAGCTTCCCGGTAATTTCAAAAAATGTTCGTTTACTAATGCCATATTGTTCTTGTTTTAAGTTTGAAATGTTATTCCTGAAAACTAAATCTTTATACCTTATCAAATGGACTGATACCTGAAATCCATTAACTATTCTCTTAGTTCTATTGTTCCGTCGAATACTTTAACTGCCGGTCCGGTCATGTATACATGGTCTGTTGCTTCGTCCCACTCTATGGTCAGTGTGCCTCCGTCCATCACGATATCTACGGTTCGTCCCGTCCGTCCGGTGAGATGGGCCGCTACGGCTGTTGCACAGGCGCCTGTCCCGCAGGCCTGTGTAATGCCCGATCCCCTTTCCCACACCCGCATACGGATCTTGTTTTCTCCTGTTATCTGTGCAAACTCCACGTTCGTACGGTCAGGGAAAAGCGGATGTTTTTCCAGCTTCGGGCCGATCTCCGGAAGGTCTATACTCCGGATATCGTCCACGAAGGTGACGAGGTGCGGATTCCCCATCGATACTTGCGTGGAGACGAATGGAAATTTGTTGTCGAAATCTATTGTTCCGGTTTCCAGTGGTACACCCATATCAACCGTTACGGCTTTTACCGTTTGGGCTTCAAGGTGCAGTTTCAGCACTTTGATACCCGAGAGGGTTTCCAAGGTGATGATGTTTTTTGAGGTCAGTCCGTATTCATAAAGATACTTGCCGATGCACCGGCTTGCGTTACCGCACATCATTGCTTCCGAACCGTCGGCATTGAATATGCGCATGCTGAAATCTGCTTTGTCCGAATGACCGATCAAAACGAGCCCGTCACTGCCGATCCCTGTATGGCAGGCACTCCATTCGATGGCTGTTTTACCGGGATTGTGGATAGGAAACCTGAGGGTATTTACATAGATGTAATCGTTTCCTGCCCCATGCATTTTGGTGAATTGAATCGTTCTTGTCATTTTGATCTGTATTAATCGATTGATGTATCCTTTTGTTTTATTACTATGCAAAGATATGACTTTTTGCTTTGTGTTTTTATTAAAAGCATATCTTATATCTATTTATTTTAAATATTCTTTCACTCTGTGTCAGTTGAGCGTAGATTTACTTTTAGATTGAAATAAGAATTGCATATAATCTAATAAACTGTAATGTAGCCGTTTTGTTTGCTCTCTTCAAGAAGCTTTTGTAATGGGAGCCATATCTTGATCCGGATCAATTGGGGTCTTTAATGAAATGTGTCAAAACTCACCACAGAGGACACAGCTTCATAATATGATTTCTCCCTTGAACCGGTAGGAAGCGGTTCAAGGGAGAATTAAAAAGCGATGTGATAAGGAAATTTATTATTTCAGGAGATTTTGCAGTTGTACCGGTTCGTTGGTAGTGATGAAGTCTACCTTACGGTCGATCAGCCATTTCATGTCATCTGCCTTGTTCACCGTCCAGGCATTTACTTTCATACCTAAGTCGTGGCATTCCTCAATCCATTCGGGATGTTTACGGAACACACTGTAATGATAGTCCGGACCGGCACATCCCAGTTCTTTCAGCTCTTTGGGAGACAAATTACCGTCCAGATAATAAACCGGGGTTCCTGCCGGAGCCAGGCGGGTGAATTCTTTCGTGGCATGCAGGGAGAAGGTGATGTATTCCATCCGGTCTTCCAGTCCCATATCTTTTACCAGCGCAACGATTTTTTCGATGGCTTTTGTTTCGCGTTGGGGAGTGGTGTGTGCTTTCAGTTCAAGGATCAACCGGGTGTGGAGTGGTTGTGCTGCCTTCAGGTATTTGGCAAGGGTAGGCAGGCTCTCCCCGTTATCCAGTTTAATGGCTGTCAGTGCGGTAGAGGGGGAGTTTTCCATTCTTTTCCCTTTGAATGTGGGATCATGGTTGACCACTAACTGGTCATCGGCTGCCAGCCATACATCAAACTCCGAACCGTAACATCCGATGGAGTCGGCTTTTATCAGGGCAGCAATGCTGTTTTGTGCAGAACCCTCGGTTTTCCAGAATCCGCGATGGGCAATAACCTGGGTTTGTGCAGAGACATTATATGCCGAGAAAAGCAAGGCAGAGGCAAGCAGAAGTTTTTTTATTTTCATATATTTCAGTTTTTGGTTCGCCTTCAAAGATATAAAAAGTAACGCAAATGAGCTGTGGAAGGATGCTAATCTGCGTTAAACAAAGCTATAATTTTCTTAGGGTGTAGCCATCCATACGGTAGGGCTACACCCTGATGCCCGGATGGCTACACCCTTTGCCTGCCGGGGCTACACCCTGTTCTCAGTATGCTTCTTCATGGATGCCTTTCACGGCACGTCCGCTGGGATCGTTCAGGTTCTTGAATGCGGTATCCCATGCCAGAGCTTCGGCACTGGAACATGCTACGCTGGGAACACTGGGGACACTGCGGGCGGCACTTTCGCTGGGGAAGTGCTCTTCGAAGATGCTGCGATAGTAATATTCTTCCTTGTTCATCGGGGGATGAACCGGAAAGCGTTCGGCCGCATGAGCCATCTGTTCGTCACTGACGGCTGCTGCGGTAACCTCTTTCAGCGTGTCTATCCAGCTGTATCCCACACCGTCACTGAACTGCTCTTTCTGACGCCATGCCACACTGGCGGGGAGGAGGGAATCAAAGGCTTCACGCACCACTTTCTTTTCGATCACTTTTCCCGGAGCCATTTTTACCTCGGGGGCAAGCCGCATGGCTACATCCAGAAATTCTTTGTCGAGGAAAGGCACACGACCTTCCACTCCCCAGGCCGCAAGACTCTTGTTGGCACGAAGGCAGTCGTATAAATGCAGCTTGGATAGTTTCCTTACGGTTTCTTCGTGGAAAGCCCGGGCATCCGGTGCTTTGTGGAAGTAGAGGTAACCGCCGAAGATTTCGTCGGCACCTTCACCACTCAATACCATTTTGATACCCATTGACTTGATGACACGTGCCAGCAGATACATCGGTGTGGAAGCCCGGACGGTAGTGACATCGTATGTCTCGATGAAATAAATGACATCCCGGATTGCATCGAGCCCTTCCTGAAGGGTGTAGTTTATTTCGTGATGAACAGTACCGATGTATTCGGCTACTTCACGTGCCTTGACTAAGTCCGGTGCACCCTTCAGCCCGACAGCAAAGGAGTGGAGCTGCGGCCACCAGGCATCGCTTGCACCGTCCGTTTCAATACGTTTGGCTGCATACTTCTTGGCAATGGCGGAAATGACAGAGCTATCCAGCCCTCCCGACAGAAGCACTCCGTAGGGTACATCGGACATCAGCTGGCGGTGTACTGCTTCTTCAAGAGCGTCATGAATCTGCCGGCAGGGAGAGGTGCCGTTTTCTTTCGCCACTTTTTCATAATCCATCCAGTCGCGGGTATACCAGCGTTTCATTTTTCCTTCTTTACTGTGATAGTAGTGTCCGGGAAGGAAGGGCTCGTACTCGTCGCAGAATCCTTCGAGTGCCTTGAGCTCGCTGCCAAAGTAGATGTGTCCTTCGGAATCTTTTCCTATATATAAAGGTGTTACTCCGATGGGGTCACGGGCGATCAGGTATTCATCTTTCTCTTCATCATAAAGGGCGAAAGCAAAAATACCGTTGAGCTCTTCGAGGAAATGAATGCCTTTGTCGCGGTAAAGTGCAAGGATCACTTCACAGTCACTTCCAGTCTGGAACTCGTAACGGCCGGCATACCGGGCACGGATGTCACGGTGATTATAAATTTCGCCATTGACGGCCAGTACCAGTTTCCGGTCGGGCGAGTAAAGGGGCTGTCCTCCGCTTTGAGGGTCGACGATAGAAAGGCGCTCGTGTGCCAGGATGGCACTTCCACCACAATAAATTCCACTCCAGTCGGGTCCCCGATGCCGAATTTTCCGTGCCATCTGTAAGGCTTTGCTTCTGAGCTCTCTGCTCTGAATTTTTATATTAAAAATTCCTGCTATTCCACACATAATCGTATTTGTTTTAAAGGGTTAATGTCTGATGATGAATAAACTACGTGCTGTTCACCGCTTGGCGTTTAAATATTTTTCTATCTCTGTCGCTGCTGCACGTCCGCTTGCCATGGCACGCACCACAAGGCTTGCGCCTGTTGCCGCGTCTCCGGCGATGAATACGTTTTCGGCAAATACTGGCTGTTCGGGTTTGAGGAATCCCATCGCTAATAAAACCATATCTGCTTCGATTATTTCCTTTTTTCCGGTCGGCTTCATAACAGAGCGTTCGTTGACGGGGTCCGGTAACCATTCCACTTCTTCCACTTCCACTCCGGTGACTTTACCGTTCTTTCCGAGGAACCGGTTGGAAGTTAGGCTCCAGCGACGGATACAGCCTTCTTCATGGCTGGAGGTGGTTTTCAGTACAGCCGGCCATTGTGGCCACGGAGTGGCAGGATTATGGGTAACAGGGGGCTTGGGCATGATTTCGATTTGTGTCACGCAGGCCGCCCCTTGACGAACGCTCGTGCCGATACAATCGGAGCCTGTGTCTCCGCCACCGATGACCAGCACTTTTCGGCCTTTCGCATTTACTTGCCCGTCTTTGGAAAAAGTTTCTCCTTCAATGATTCGGTTTTGTCCGCTCAACAGCTCAAGAGCGAAATGGATTCCTTTCAACTCGCGTCCCGGAATGGGCAGATCCCGGGGTGTTTCCGCTCCGGTACAGATGCAATAGGCATCGAAGTCGGAAGTGCGACTCTCCGGAGTGAGTTTATGCGTGTCGATCTCGGTTCCCATTCTGAATTCAATGCCTTCCGCTTCCAGGAGCTTCATCCGGCGGTCGATAATGACTTTATTCAGTTTGAAATTGGGGATTCCGTAGCGAAGTAATCCACCCGGAGCTGCTGCTTTATCGAAAACGGTGACGGCATACCCCGAGCGGTTCAAGCGATTGGCAACCGTCAGTCCGGCAGGGCCGGAACCGATGACGGCTACCCGTTTTCCATTTCGTTTGGGAATTACCGGCATGATATAACCTTCTCGGAAAGCTGCTTCCACGATGGCTGCTTCATTTTCACGGATGGTGACAGGGGCGTCACACGATAGCTTCAGTACGCACGACTTCTCACAGAGTGCCGGGCAGATGCGTCCGGTAAACTCCGGGAAGTCGCACGTGGCAGACAATATCTGGTAGGCCTCACGCCATTTTCCCTTGTAGAGTGCGTCTTGCCATTCGGGTTGCTTGTTGCCCAACGGACAAGCCCAATGGCAGAAGGGGACACCGCAATCCATGCAGCGTGAAGCCTGAAGTTTGCGGTCGCTTGTGTTGAGGGCCTGTTCCACCTCACTGAAATCAGTGATGCGCTCGTGTACGGGGCGGTATCCGGCCTCGTGACGGGGAATATTTAAGAATGCTTTTGGATCTCCCATTTTGATTTACGATTTTATAGTTTACGATTGAGATTGGTATCTGATATACAGGTTCGGCGGCTTGTCTAATAGTCTCTCTGCATATCTGCGATTTTCTGTTGCAGTTTCCGCATCTGTTCTTCCTGCAACACCTTTTTATATTCGATCGGTACCACCTGGATGAATTCGTCCACGCAGTGATTCCAATTGTCGAGCATGGTGCGTGCCAGTTTTGAGCCTGTATAGAGATAATGTTGGCGGATCAGTTCATGAAGTTCTTTGCGATAGCCGGCTTCTTCGATCAGTGAAAGTTCCACCATCTCCATGTTGCAGAAATAGTCGAAGTTTCCTTCTTTGTTCCATACATAGGCTACGCCGCCCGACATGCCGGCTGCAAAGTTGCGTCCGGTCTGTCCCAACACGACCACCCGTCCGCCGGTCATGTATTCGCAACAATGGTCACCCACACCTTCGACAACAGCGACGGCTCCGGAGTTTCTCACCGCAAAACGTTCGCCCGCACGTCCATTGATGTATACTTCACCACTGGTGGCTCCGTATAGCAGGGTGTTTCCGGCAATAGTGTTTTCTTCCGCTTCGAAATTGCTTCGTACCGGTGGAAGTACGGCGATACGTCCGCCACTCAATCCTTTTCCCAAATAGTCGTTGGCTTCGCCCTCCAGCTTGAAGTTGACTCCCGGTACAAGGAAGGCACCGAATGACTGTCCGGCGGAACCTTTGAATTTGACGTTCAGCGTATGTTCCGGCAGACCTTTTTCTCCATACCGGGTAGCGATGGCACCTGAGAGCATGGCACCGCACGCGCGGTCAGTGTTGGCGATGGTATATTCCAGAGAGACTTCCCGTTGGTGTTCGATGGCTTCGCGGGCGGCATGGATTATTTCCACATCTTTCACCGCCGAGATACCGTGGTCCTGATTGGTGGTATGCAGAATGGCAGCCCGGTTGTCAACCCGTGCCAGCAACCTGCTGAAGTCAATCAGGCTGTGCTTGGGGAGTATATCTTGGGGTTTGCGTTCGATCAGGTCCGTCCGTCCGATAATGTCGTCCAGCTTTTCGACACCTATTTCCGCAAGATACTCGCGTACCTCCTGTGCCAGGAAAGTGAAGAAGTTCACCAGGTATTCGCTGCGTCCGTGGAAGCGTCTACGTAATTCTTCATTTTGTGTGGCCACACCTACCGGGCAAGTATTCTGATGACACTTGCGCATCATGACACATCCCAGAACAATCAGGGCAGAGGTGGCAAATCCAAACTCTTCGGCCCCCAACATTGCCATCAGGATGATGTCCCGTCCGGTTTTCAGCTGTCCGTCCACCTGGAGCATGACTTGACCTCTCAGTCCGTTCAGCACCAGGGTTTGCTGGGTTTCACTCAATCCTAATTCGGGTGGGATGCCGGCGTAACGGATGGAAGAGGCGGGTGAAGCTCCTGTTCCGCCTTCGGCACCGGAGATGACGATCAGGTCGGCTTTGGCCTTGGCTACACCTGCGGCAATGGTGCCGACTCCGCTTTCGGCTACCAGTTTGACACTGATTCTCGCCCGGGAATTTACGTTTTTCAAGTCGAAGATAAGTTGTGCCAGATCTTCGATTGAATAAATATCATGGTGAGGAGGAGGGGAAATCAGCGAGATGCCCGGTATGGAGTGACGGGTACGGGCTATCACTTCGTCCACCTTATAGCCGGGCAACTGTCCGCCTTCGCCCGGCTTGGCGCCTTGTGCAATCTTGATCTGTATTTCATCCGCGTTTACCAGATATTCGGCAGTCACGCCAAAACGTCCCGAAGCTACCTGTTTGATGGCACTTCTCAGGTTTGTTCCGTCCGGACGCGGGGTGAATCGCTTGGCATCTTCACCTCCTTCACCGGTATTGCTCCGTCCGTGAATGGCATTCATGGCGATGGCCATTGTCTCGTGTGCTTCCCGGCTGATCGAACCGTAACTCATGGCACCGGTAACAAAACGTTTCATGATGTTTTCAACGGGCTCTACCTTGTCGATGGAGATAGGCGACCGTTTGAATCCCAGGAAATCGCGCAGAAAGATGGGCATTTCTTTTTCATCTGCCATTTGTGTAAACTCTTTGAATTTCTTGTAGCTGCCCAGGCGGGTTGCCAGTTGCAGGGCACTGATCGTTTCCGGATTCCAGGCATGTTTTTCCCCGTCTTTTCGGAAAGAGTATAAGCCTTTGTTGGGCAGAATGTCATCACTGTTTTCCGCTGCGAATCCTTCATTGTGGAAAGCGATGGCATCTTTGGCTACCTCTTCAAGCCGGATGCCGCCGATGGTAGAGGGCAGGCCGCCGAAACAAGCCTTGCTCAGTTCTTCGCTTAATCCTATAGCTTCGAATATTTTTGCTCCCCGGTATGAACGGATGGTACTGATCCCCATTTTACTCATGATTTTGAAGAGCCCTTTGCAGATAGCTTTGATGTAGTTCTTTTCTGCTGTGGCATAATCGAGTTGGATATCTTTACCGGTAACGAGCTTGTCGAGAATGGCAAAGGCCATGTAGGGGTTCAATGCGCTGGCTCCGAAGCCAAGTAGCAGGGCTGCATGCATCACTTCGCGTATCTCGCCGCTTTCTACTACCAGAGCAGTCTGGACACGTTTGCCCACTGAGATCAGATAATGATGCACTGCACTGACGGCCAGTAAGGATGGAATGGCAGCATGTGTGGCATCGACCTCTCTGTCGGTCAGTACGATGTAGTTGACTCCCTCTGCGACGGAGGCTTCTGCCTGCTTGCACAGGGCGGTCAGTGCCTCTTGAAGTCCGGCTTTTCCTTTATCAGCCTCAAACAGCATGGGCAGCTTTACCGTTTTGAATCCTTTATACCGGATATTGCATAAGATATCCAGTTGGGCATTGTTCAATACAGGGTGGTTGAGGCGCACCATTTTGCAATGACTCTCGCTGGGGGTGAGAATGTTCATGCCCACAGCACCGATATATTCCGTCAGCGACATCACCAATTCCTCGCGGATAGGATCGATGGGAGGGTTTGTCACTTGTGCAAATTGTTGCCGGAAGTAATTGTACAAGAGTTGTGGTTTATCCGAGAGTACGGCCAGGGGGGTGTCGTTGCCCATCGAATTGATCGATTCGGCCCCTCCGGTCGCCATCGGGGTGATGATCTTTTCGATGTCTTCTTTTGAATAGCCGAAGGTACGTAGCATGTGGCCGTAGTTCTCTACACTGTGTGATACTTTGCGTCCACTTTTCAGTTCATTCAGTTCAATCCGGTTGTTGGCGAGCCAGGTACGGTAAGGCTTGGCCTCCGCCAACTGTTTTTTCAGTTCACCGTCGTAGTAGATCTCACCTTTTTCGGTGTCTACCAGCAATATCTTGCCCGGTTGCAGGCGTCCTTTCTCTTTGATATCTCCGGGTTCGAAGTCCATTACGCCGACTTCGGAGGCAACTACCATCATGTTGTTGTGAGTAATCAGATAGCGGGCGGGGCGTAGTCCGTTACGGTCGAGCATACCTCCCGCATAGCGACCGTCGCTGAACAGCAGGGCAGCCGGTCCGTCCCATGGTTCCATCAGAATGGAGTGATATTCGTAGAATGCTTTCAGGTCTTCGCTGATCGGATTCTTTTCGTTGAATGACTCCGGTACCAACATAGCCATGGCATGTGGCAAGCTGAGGCCGGACATTACCAGGAACTCGAGTACGTTATCTAAAGAGGCGCTGTCACTTCCACCCGGCTGGATGATGGGGCGGAGCTCCCTGATATCACCCAAGGTAGGTGAGGAGAGTACGCTTTCCCTTGCTTCCATCCATCCCCGGTTACCGCGAATGGTATTTATTTCACCGTTGTGTGCCAGTAGACGGAAGGGTTGCGCCAGTCCCCATGTGGGAAACGTGTTGGTGCTGAAACGTGAGTGTACCAATGCAAGTCCGCTGGTGAAATAGTTGTTTGTCAGATCGGGGAAATAACTACGCAACTGTAAGGATGACAACATACCTTTATATATGATGCTTTTGGTAGACAGCGACACAATGTAAAAGTCGTCTTTTGCCGGGACAGATGATTTGCGTATCCGGTTTTCAATCCTTTTTCTTATCACATAGAGTTTGCGGTCGGCTGTCTCCGTTTCCGTAAATCCGGTGATGAATATCTGTTTGATGTCCGGTTCGGCTGTTCGTGCCGATTCACCCAATATGTCCGGGCAAGTGGGTACATTGCGCAGGTGCATCAGTGTTAATCCTTCTTTTTCAATCTCCTCGATAATAATACTCAGAATGGTTGCCCGGTCTTCTTCGTTTTTGGGGAGGAAAATCAAACCTGTTCCGTATTTCCCTTTTTCGGGGACAGGTATGCCTTGCAACAAGATAAATTCATGAGGAATCTGGAGCATGATGCCTGCGCCGTCTCCTGTTTTGTTATCCGCTCCTTCGGCACCACGGTGACGCATATTTTCCAGTACTTTTAGTGCGGACTCCACAATGTCGTGCGATTTTCCCCCGTCAATGTTCACCAACATACCCACTCCGCAGGCATCATGTTCGTTCATTGCATGATAGAGACCCAACTGTTCGGGCAGTCGTTGACAGGGCAACTCTTTTGTTTCGTTGTTAAAAAGTTCTTGTTCCTTCATTCTGTTTAGCTTTATTATACGATAATACCTGTTTGTTGTATCAAAATGTTTGGCAAAAATAGGAATTTAATTTCATTATGATATGTGTGGCGCACCTTTGTGTGACACTAATTCTCTTTTTAGTTTTTTGATATTTCAGATCGTAAGTAAATTAACTACTTTTTGTTTCAAACTGTAACTTGCTTCCATTATATCATTAAACGATTGTAATCTCTTTCTTTTTGAGACTGAAATAATAGATAAATTAACGTTTTGATATTAAAACAACTTTTTTGTACGTTTATGTCAAATATTTATAGGAAAACTAATCTTTATGTTATTTAGATTATGTATCTTTGCACGCGAAAACAAAAAAGGATAATATGTGTGGAATGGTAGGCTATATTGATATGTATCAGCCGAAAGGCGAAGCATCTGTTTTTATTGCTAACGGCAATCTTGAAATTTCCACCGTTATCCTCCAAGAATTTCTATCCCAAAGTTATACTTCCTGTAACAGTACCTGTACAGAGATCCCCGTTCATTTCGTTTCATGTTTCCTGCAGAGTTACCGGTTTTGTAAGACCGATAATCTATGTATCGGAAGTCCGGAAACATTAAAGTGCTTTAAACCGTTGATAATTAGTGTACCTTTGCCCGTGATGTATCGTTATGGGTCGGGAAGGCACGACAGACCGACCGGGATAGGAGGAAAAGAGTGTGATTATGGTGTGAGTTCAATAACCGATTGTAATATAGTTAAATCGAAAATAGATGGAACAACTGAAACATGAATGTGGCGTTGCCATGATTCGTTTGCTTAAACCGCTGGAGTATTACGAAAAGAAGTACGGGACATGGATGTATGGGCTCAATAAGCTCTACCTGCTGATGGAAAAACAGCATAACCGTGGGCAGGAAGGTGCCGGACTGGCATGTGTGAAACTGGAAGCAAATCCGGGTGAAGAGTATATGTTCCGTGAACGGGCGTTGGGTTCCGGTGCCATCACTGAAATTTTTGAAACGGTGCAGGCCAACTTCAAGGATCTGACCGGGGAGCAATTGCACAATGCTGGGTTTGCCAAGCGTACACTGCCCTTTGCGGGGGAAGTATACATGGGACATCTGCGTTATTCGACCACCGGAAAATCCGGCATATCTTATGTCCATCCGTTTCTCAGAAGGAACAACTGGCGGGCGAAGAACCTTGCCCTTTGCGGTAACTTCAACATGACAAATGTGGACGAAGTGTTTGCCCGTATCACTGCCATCGGACAACATCCGCGTAAGTATGCCGATACCTATATCATGCTCGAACAGGTGGGGCACAGACTCGACCGGGAAGTGGAACGACTGTTCAATCAGGCCGAGGCCGAAGGACTGACCGGTATGGGCGTGACGCATTATATTGAGGATCATATGGATCTTGCCAACGTGTTGCGTACATCGAGCAAGGAATGGGATGGAGGATACGTGATGTGCGGACTGACCGGAAGCGGAGAGAGCTTTGCGTTGCGCGACCCGTGGGGGATCCGCCCGGCATTCTGGTATCAGGATGAAGAAATTGCGGTGCTTGCCAGTGAACGTCCGGTGATTCAGACTGCACTCAATGTTCCGATAGGAGAAATAAAGGAATTGCAACCGGGGCAGGCACTTCTTATCAGCAAAGAGGGAAAACTGCGTACGGCACAGATCAACAAAGCGCGGGAAAAGAAAGCCTGTTCGTTTGAGCGGATTTACTTCTCACGGGGTAGTGACGCGGACATCTATAAGGAGAGAAAACAACTGGGTGAAAAGCTGGTGCCGAACATCCTGAAGGCAATTGATAATGATCTCGACCATACCGTATTCTCGTTCATACCGAATACGGCGGAGGTGGCATTTTACGGTATGCTTCAAGGGCTGGACGATTACCTGAATGAAGAAAAGGTACGACAGATTGCCAATCTGGGACATAATCCGGACCACGATGAACTGGAAGTGATCCTGTCCCGCCGTATCCGTTCGGAAAAGGTAGCGATCAAGGACATCAAACTGCGTACTTTCATTGCCGAAGGTAATAGCCGGAACGATCTGGCGGCACACGTGTATGACATAACATACGGCAGCCTCCGGGCAGGTATCGACAATCTGGTGATTATCGATGACAGCATCGTCCGTGGCACCACATTGAAGCAAAGCATTATCGGTATCCTCGACCGTTTGGGACCGAAAAAGATAGTTATCGTTTCTTCCTCCCCGCAAGTTCGCTATCCGGACTATTACGGCATCGATATGGCGAAAATGTCCGAGTTCATCGCTTTCAAGGCGGCAATCGAACTATTGAAGGACCGGGATATGAAAGACGTGATCGCGGCAGCTTACCGGAAATCGAAAGATCAGGTAGGATTGCCGAAGGAACAGATGGTAAACTACGTGAAGGAGATTTATGCTCCTTTCACCGACGAGGAAATCTCTGCTAAAATGGTGGAACTGCTGACGCCGAAGGGTACGAAGGCCAAGGTACAGATTGTCTACCAACCCCTTGAAGGATTGCACGAGGCATGTCCCAACCATACGGGAGACTGGTACTTCAGCGGTAATTATCCAACGCCGGGCGGAGTGAAACTGCTGAACGAAGCATTTATTAATTATATTGAACAGGTATATCAATTTTAAGAAAATCAGGATTTTACTACAGAGGATGCAGCGTACACAGTGGACCGGTTTATTTTAGATGTACTTTAAAATAAAAGATGAAACCTCTGCGAGCTTTGTATCCTTTGTGGTGGATTAAAACGAAGATAAGAATGAAGAATGTAACTTTGATCCTTGACGACGGGAGCCGTTTCCACGGCAAGTCGTTTGGCTACGAAAAACCTGTGGCAGGTGAAGTCGTGTTTAATACCGCCATGACCGGTTATCCGGAGAGTCTGACCGACCCTTCGTATGCAGGGCAGCTGATGACACTGACTTATCCGCTGGTAGGCAACTATGGTGTGCCTCCTTTCAGTATGGAACCCAACGGGCTGGCTACATTCATGGAGAGCGAACGCATCCATGCCGAAGCCATCATCGTGAGCGATTACTCACAGGAATACAGCCATTGGAATGCAGTGGAAAGTCTGGCGGACTGGCTGAAACGGGAGCAGGTGCCGGGCATTACGGGCATCGATACCCGTGAGCTGACCAAAGTGCTGCGTGAACACGGAGTGATGATGGGACGGATTGTGTTTGACGATGAACCGGAAAATGCTCCGGAAGCTGTTTACAGCGGGGTGAACTACGTAGACAAGGTTTCCTGTAAAGAGGTGATCCGTTACAATGAAGGCGCGGGTAAGAAAAAAGTCGTACTGGTGGATTGCGGTGTAAAGACGAACATTATCCGCTGCTTGCTTCGCCGGGATGTGGAAGTGATTCGCGTGCCTTGGGATTATGATTTCAATCATCTGGAATTCGACGGACTCTTCATCTCCAACGGACCGGGTGACCCGGATACATGTGATGCTGCGGTGCAGAACATCCGCCGTGCCATGCAGAACCCGAAACTTCCTATTTTTGGTATCTGCATGGGTAACCAGTTGCTGAGCAAAGCCGGAGGAGCCAAAATATACAAACTGAAATACGGTCATCGCAGTCATAATCAGCCGGTACGGATGGCAGGCACTGAACGTTGTTTCATCACTTCACAAAATCATGGTTACGCGGTAGATAACAACACACTCGGCACCGATTGGGAACCGTTGTTCATCAATATGAATGATGGCTCCAACGAAGGAATCCGCCATAAAACAAACCCGTGGTTCTCCGCACAGTTCCATCCGGAAGCGGCAAGCGGACCGACCGATACGGAATTCCTTTTCGACGAGTTCGTGAAACTGCTCTGAAGTATATTCTGCATAAATGATCAGAAACGAATACGATTCACCACAGAGGACACAGAGAATATATTTCTCTTAAATATCCTAATAAACAAGAGATTAAAACTCTGTGTTCTCTGTGGTGGATTAACCTCAAAAACAAACTAATAATGAAAGAAAACAATATAAAGAAAGTACTGCTCCTTGGTTCCGGAGCCTTGAAAATCGGTGAAGCCGGTGAGTTCGACTACTCCGGTTCCCAGGCGCTCAAAGCCTTGAAAGAAGAAGGAATCGAAACCATCCTGATCAACCCCAATATTGCCACCGTACAGACATCGGAAGGTGTGGCAGATCAGATTTATTTCCTTCCCGTAACTCCTTATTTCGTCGAGAAGGTGATTCAGAAGGAACGTCCTGAGGGTATCATGCTTGCTTTTGGCGGACAGACGGCACTGAACTGCGGCGTGGCCCTTTACCGCGAAGGCATTCTCGAAAAATACGGAGTACGTGTATTGGGAACTCCCGTACAAGCCATTATCGATACCGAAGACCGTGAGCTTTTCGTGGAGAAGCTGAACGAGATTGACGTGAAAACCATCAAGAGCGAAGCTGTCGAGAACGCCGAAGATGCTCGTCGTGCAGCCCGGGAATTAGGTTATCCGGTCATTGTCCGTGCGGCTTACGCATTGGGTGGATTAGGTTCCGGCTTCTGTGACAACGAAGCAGAACTGGACGTACTTGTTGAGAAAGCGTTCGCTTTTTCTCCGCAGGTGCTGGTTGAGAAGAGCTTGCGGGGATGGAAAGAGGTGGAATACGAAGTAGTGCGCGACCGCTTTGACAACTGTATCACGGTCTGCAACATGGAGAATTTCGACCCACTGGGCATCCATACCGGAGAATCCATTGTGATTGCTCCTTCGCAAACCCTGACCAATAAAGAATATCATAAACTGCGTGAGCTTGCCATCCGCATCATCCGCCACATCGGTATCGTGGGCGAATGTAACGTGCAGTATGCTTTCGATCCCGAATCGGAAGATTACCGGGTGATCGAGGTGAATGCCCGTCTGAGCCGTTCGTCTGCTTTGGCGTCGAAGGCTACCGGTTATCCGCTTGCTTTCGTGGCTGCCAAACTCGGACTCGGATACGGGCTGTTCGATTTGAAAAACTCCGTGACGAAGACTACCAGTGCGTTCTTTGAACCGGCGCTGGACTACGTAGTCTGCAAAATCCCCCGTTGGGATCTCGGTAAGTTCCACGGAGTGGATAAAGAACTCGGTTCTTCTATGAAGTCTGTCGGTGAGGTGATGGCCATCGGGCGTACCTTTGAAGAAGCGATTCAGAAAGGACTTCGTATGATAGGACAGGGTATGCACGGTTTTGTGGAAAACAAAGAACTCGTCATCTCCGACATCGACAAAGCGCTGCATGAACCGACCGACAAACGTATCTTCGTCATATCGAAGGCCTTCCGTGCGGGATATACCATTGACCAGGTGCACGACCTGACCAAGATCGACAAATGGTTCCTGCAAAAGCTGATGAACATCATGAATACTTCGGAGGAGCTTCATCAGTGGGGGAATAATCACAAGCAGATAGCCGACTTGCCTGCCGACCTGCTTAAGCAAGCCAAGCGACAGGGATTCTCTGACTTCCAGATAGCACGTGCCATCGGTTACGAAGGTGATATGGAAGACGGAAGCCTTTATGTCCGCAATTACCGCAAGAGCCTGGGCATCGTTCCCGTGGTGAAGCAGATCGATACGCTTGCTGCCGAGTATCCGGCACAGACCAATTACCTTTATTTGACCTACAGCGGCACAGCCAACGATGTAACCTACCTGGGCGACCACCGTTCCATCGTGGTGCTTGGTTCGGGTGCTTATCGCATCGGTTCTTCGGTAGAGTTTGACTGGTGCGGAGTGCAGGCACTCAATACCATCCGTAAGGAAGGCTGGCGTTCGGTGATGATCAATTATAATCCCGAAACCGTATCGACCGATTACGATATGTGCGATCGCCTCTACTTTGACGAATTGACTTTCGAACGTGTGACGGATATTCTTGAACTGGAGAATCCGCATGGTGTCATCGTCTCCACCGGAGGGCAGATACCGAACAACCTTGCTCTGCGCCTCGATGCCCAGAATATCCATATTCTCGGTACTTCCGCCAAGAGTATCGATAATGCCGAGGACCGTGATAAATTCTCCGCCATGCTCGACCGCATCGGCGTGGATCAGCCGGAATGGCGTGCGCTTACTTCACTCGAAGATATCAACTCCTTCGTAGACAAGGTAGGCTTCCCTGTGCTCGTGCGTCCGTCGTATGTGCTTAGTGGGGCGGCCATGAATGTTTGCTCCAATCAGGAAGAACTGGAACGCTTCCTGCAACTGGCAGCCAATGTTTCGAAGAAGCACCCGGTTGTGGTCAGCCAGTTCATCGAACATGCCAAAGAGGTGGAGATGGATGCCGTAGCACAAAACGGGGAGATCATTGCGTATGCCATTTCCGAACACATCGAATTTGCCGGCGTACACTCCGGTGATGCCACCATCCAGTTCCCGCCGCAGAAGTTGTATGTGGAGACGGTGCGTCGCATTAAGCGTATCAGTCGTGAGATAGCCAAGGCACTCAATATCTCCGGTCCGTTCAACATCCAGTATCTGGCTAAAGACAACGACATCAAAGTGATCGAGTGTAATCTCCGTGCCAGCCGTTCGTTCCCCTTTGTCAGCAAAGTGCTGAAGATCAACTTTATCGAACTCGCTACGAAAGTCATGCTCGGTCTGCCTGTTGAGAAGCCGAACAAGAACCTTTTTGAACTCGATTATGTCGGTATCAAGGCCAGTCAGTTCTCTTTCAATCGTCTTCAGAAAGCTGATCCTGTGCTGGGTGTCGACATGGCATCGACCGGTGAGGTAGGTTGTATCGGCAGCGATACTTCCTGTGCCGTACTAAAAGCAATGCTTTCCGTGGGCTATCGCATTCCGAAGAAGAACATCCTGCTCTCTACCGGAACGCCGAAACAGAAAGTGGATATGCTCGAAGCGGCCCGTATGTTACAGAAGAAGGGATATAATATCTTCGCAACGGGAGGTTCCAGCAAATTTCTTACCGAGAATGGCGTAGAGAACACCCGCGTCTACTGGCCCAGCGAGGAAGGACATCCCCAGGCACTCGAGATGTTGCACAAGAAAGAGATCGACATGGTAGTCAATATTCCCAAGAATCTGACTGCCGGTGAGCTGGATAACGGTTACAAAATCCGTCGTGCCGCCATCGACCTCAACATCCCGCTGATTACCAATGCCCGATTGGCGAGTGCGTTTATCAATGCGTTCTGTACGATGGATATTGACGATATAGCAATCAAGTCATGGGAAGAATATAAATAAGAAGTTCCGTCTTCTTCTCCTCTTTTGCTTAACAATCCTGAAATCCGGAACTTTTTCTGTTGACTGTTGTTGAAAGTACATATAAATCAATAAAGCGTGTAACAATGAGTATAGCAGAGCAATTGGATGCCGCATCCGGAACGAATCGTCTGGTGTTGGTAGAATTTTATGCAGACTGGTCTCCCCATTATGAATGGCTGGAACCTGTAGTACGGACTTACGAGAAACAAGTCTCCGAGGTGGTTAAAGTGAATATAGTGGGAGACAAGGCAGTCGCGGATTCATTCAATATCGAGACGGCTCCGGCTTTCATCCTTCTGCAGCGTGGACACGAATTGTGGAGGCAAGTGGGAGAACTGACCATCGATGAACTTAAACTGGTGTTGGAAGAGTTCAAATAGCAAAGTGCCAATCATGTCATTTTGTATTTTCTACCCGGTGTAGCATGCGCTATATCGGGTAGTTTGTTTATTGGATACGAAATGGGTGTTTGTATGCCCGTTTCCGTTTTTCAATTAGTTATCCTTATGTGTTTATAAGGTTACGTTATGGCAGGTGTTTAGGTCTGTTCCTTATCGCAGGTTTGCTCTATGCCGTGCTTTTGTAAGCTGATTGATATTTCGAAAAAATTAGTTTGGTCTGCACTGAAAAGTGGAAAAATAGAGGTTACGGGACACTTTACACTCTCTTTATACCTGATGTAACGTTGGTTTTAATGAAACGGAGCTTTGGTTTTAAACCAATGCCGTCTTTCTTTTAAAGGAACGCCGTCTTTCTTCCTTAGAAGAAACGTATGTTTATTGAATATATTGGTCTATTTCTGCATTGTTTTGCGCTTTATATGCGTTTTGTATGAAGATTTATCTTTTATTGCGTCTGTTTCGGTGAAAGTGTGAGTCAGTAAACAGGCGAAAGCGATAGCAAGCTGATAGCTAAATATAAAATATGCTATCAAAGTGAATTTATCTTTTTTGATACTCCTGTGGTGTCATGCCCGTCATTCGTTTAAAGAACTTGCAGAAGAAGGAGGGATTCGGGAAATGCAGTTCATCCGAAATCTGGTATACAAGCAGGTCACTGTGTTTCAGTAACACTTTTGCTTCGAGAATAACAGACTGATTGATCCACTCCATCACTGTCTGGTGACTGACCTGCCGGATCAGTGTGTTCAGGTAACGGGGAGTCAGGCATAGCTTGTCGGCATAGAATCCTACGGTACGTTCGTTTTTGCTGGATTCGTTCACCAGTGTGATGAATCGCCAGAATATCTCTTCCTGATGTGAAAACCTGTGAGAAGCGTCATTGGCTTCTTCCGTCCGTATATATTTTATATTATGCAGTAGAGCTGCAAGCAGATGTTGTACCACCTCCCGGCGGAAGGGTTTTTCCTGAACAGTTTTCCAAATCAGCGTGAAATAAGCATCCGACAACTTCCATTCGGTATCTGTCACCCGGGTGACAAGGTTCTGCCGTACGTGTGATTCAAAGAGCTGGTCACGTCGTAGGAGCGGCAGGAAGTCTTTGTCCACTGCGATCATCTGAAAATCGTAATCGGGTGTGAACTCTAAAAGTTCGACAATGGAGCCGGGGATGAAAGTGACAATGGTTTGTGGATAGACGGTATATTCAATCAGGTTGATAATGATCCGTGCCTTTCCGCGTAGTCCGCGGATAATTCTTCCTTCCTTCAGCCGGTAGGGTTGTCCCAAACGGAACAGGTGGCTTTCCATATTGGCGAAGCTGATGACAATGCCAAAATCCGGGGTGACGAAGCGATATTCGTTGTTGCATACCATGTTGCTGTGCTTCAGCAGGTCGAGTGCCAGTTCCAGAGGTTTGTTCTTTTCCATAAATCAGTTGTTATCACACGGCAAACTTAGATAAAATATGCGATTTATAAGCGAGCTAAGTAAAAGAATAGCATATTTTATCCAAAACACAATGAGATAGTGTGCGTGTATCCCGGTCCGGACCTCAACATACTGATGAGGCTGATGGGCATGGAGGATAATATAATAGGGGTATGAGCAGTGGGGTGAAGCTTGTCCTGAAAAAGTTAATATAGTTTAATCTGGAGCAAATATGTTTATACGGGCAGTTTGTAATTACGAAGTATTCGTATATTGTTGATGACGAATAACTTAAATACAATTCTGCATGAAAACCACTTATTTACTTTTATCCTCCGCTTTGTTGCTGGGATGTGTATCCGCTTGCAACACCTCCGGTCAGAAATCCAAAGAAATGAAAACAGACGATGGGAGCATCACTACTGTCGAAACTGTCGGAAGCAAACTGACTATATGTGACTTATCACTCGTAAAAGACACCATAGAAGTGCCACTCAGCGAGTTTGTCGAAGATTGTCGCATTGTTCGTTTTGGGACCTCCGAAGAGGCATACTTCAAAGCCTGGTTTATTAATGCTACCGACAATTACATCGGTATCCGCCAAGGGGATCGGGGTGTGTTTAAGCTGTTTGACAGGAATGGTAAATTCTTATATAATGTCGGTTCCGTAGGAAGCGGTCCCGGTGAATATGACACCACCCTTTACGATGAATGCATTGATGAAAAGAATGGTCATATATTCTTCACGCCTTTTGTGGGGAAGAGAATCATGATGTATGATATAAACGGGCAATGGATTAAGGATATCCAGCTTCCCATACAAGTCAATAAACCGAAAATATGGGTGAATGAAGATGGAAGTTTATCTATTATACACATGCCTTTCAATGAGGGAGAGCCTCTTGCTTTCCAAATGGATACGGACGGAAATATACTGAAGCAAATCCCTGCGACAGCCGCAACAAAGGTGATGAATTTCGACGGAGAAATTTTCTCATACAGAAATTGCAACGATTTCGATTTCTTCCATACCAGTATAGATACTCTTTTTACTTATGATTCCACTAACAATAAGTTGTTACCAAGATTCACCATGACCTTCCCGAATATGAATGAGAAACCGATACATTTATATTACAGACTACCTCATCATTTCATAGTCACCTATTGGGGGAAAAAGGGAACAGGAGGTGGAGATGTCTTGGTAGACACTAAGAAGAATGCTTCTTCTTATTTCCGCCTTGTTAATGACTTTTACGGTAATCTTCCTGTTTCGGCTCCGGGTCACAGTTTCTATCGCGGGTACTTTATCCAAAGTATGGAACCGGGCCAGTTGATTGAAAAGATAGAAAAACATCTTGCTTCCGGCAAATGCTCCGGTCCAGATGAAAAGAAACTTAAGGAACTGGCAGCTACTTTGAATGAGAATGATAATAATGTTCTGTTTATCGGAAAGGTGAAAGAATAAAGAATCCATATGGAGATATGGCAATGTTGATTTAGAAAGAAGTATTTCTAAATATGGAACCCCGGGAGAGTCATTTTCCGGGGTTTGTTTTTTCGGTCATCGCTTTTCGCGGACTCTAATAAGGTATGGATTTATAAATGGCTTCAATAAAAGGATAGCATATCTTAAATCCTGAATAAATCCACAGTCGGCATTTGATTCATATGATTTATTCTAAAGAATCGAACTAATAGAACATTATTGCAAACAATTGGAACCTGGTTGCGTGTTCTTATTCTCTATCTTTGCAGGAAAGAAGAATTAATTAGGAATAGAATATGAAACGATTTATTTTTTCTTTGTCTTTTTCTCTGTTTGCCCTGCTGACATATGGGCAGATCACCCTTGAAGAGTGCCAACGGAAAACCCGGGAAAACTATCCGTTGGTGAGGCAGTATGGGTTGATAGAGAAGACTAAAGAATATAATCTGGCAAATGCGTCGAAAGCTAATCTGCCTCAGTTCACCCTTTCGGGCAAAGCTACCTGGCAGAGTGAGGTAACAGAGCTGCCCGTGCAGATTCCCGGGGTAGATATCAAGGGCTTGTCCAAGGATCAATATCAGGTGATGCTGGAACTGAAACAGAACATTTGGGACGGTGGTGAAATCCGTTCAAGGAAAGAGCAGGTAAAGGCGATGTCGGACGTAGACCGGGAAAAGCTGAATGTGGATATGTATGCACTTACCGAGCGGGTGAATCAGGTATATTTCGGGATTCTGTTACTGGACGAACAATTGAGTCAGAATCAGCTCTTCCTGGAAGAACTGGAACGTACCCACAGGCAGATTTCTTCGTACATTGAAAATGGCATTGCCAGTCAGACCGATCTTGATGCCGTCAGTGTGGAGCAGTTGAACACCCGGCAAAAGCGGATAGAGTTAACGACTTCACGCCAGGCCTATCTGTCAATGCTTTCGCTGCTGACAGGCGAAGAAGTGCCTGCCAGTGCGTCTTTACAGAAGCCGGTCGCCGAGTCGGACATACAGGTGATGGCGAATAATCGTCCGGAATTGCTATGGTTCGATGCACAGAACGGACGCTTACAAGTACAGGAAGAAGCTTTGAAAACCGGACTGATGCCTCGTCTCGGGCTCTTCGTACAGGGGGCGTATGGCAATCCGGGACTGAATATGCTGAAAAATGAGTTCACCCCTTATTATGTGGCAGGAGTCCGTTTGTCGTGGAACTTCGGCAGCCTGTATACGTTGCGTAACGATAGGCGGGTGATAGATACCAGTCGTCGACAGTTGGACAGTAACCGGGATGTGTTTCTGTTTAACACCCGCATTCAGGCTACTCAGCAGGAGAGTGCCGTGGAGAGCGTGCGCCGTCAGATGGTGGATGATGATGAAATTATCCGTTTGCGGACTAATATCCGTAAAGCTTCGGAGGCGAAGGTGGCTAATGGCACCATGACCGTTACCGATATGCTCCGGGATATGACTTCCGAGAATCTGGCTCGACAGACCAAGGCTTTGCATGAAGTCCAGCTCCTGATGAATATTTATCAATTGAAATATACTACGAATAACTAATATAATAGCAGTTATGAAATCAAATAAACTTATAGGATGTCTATTCTTACTGTCTTTACTTTCCGCTTGCGGAGGCAGAACTATCGACTATGATGCTACGGGAACTTTCGAAGCGACTGAAGTTCTGGTTTCGGCCGAGGCTTCGGGAAGGCTTCTGTGCTTTGATGTTGAAGAAGGTACACGGTTGGCATCCGGTGAAGAAGTGGGATTGATCGATACCGTGCAACTTTACCTGAAGAAACTGCAATTGCAAGCCAGTATGAAGTCGGTTGAAAGCCAACGTCCGGATGTCAACAAGCAGATTGCCGCTACCCGCCAGCAAATCGCTACCGCCCAACGGGAGAAGAAACGTGTAGAAAACCTTTTGAAAGCCGGAGCCGCTAATCAGAAGCAACTGGATGATTGGGATGCGCAGGTCGCTTTGCTCGAGCGTCAGCTTGCGGCACAGATGTCGTCTTTACAAAACAGTACGAACAGTCTTACGGAACAAGGTTCGTCAGTAGCCATTCAAGTGGCACAGGTGGAAGACCAGTTGGCGAAGTGCCATATTGTTTCGCCTATCAGCGGTACTGTATTGGCGAAATATGCCGAAGCAGGAGAACTGGCTGCCGTGGGCAAGCCACTCTTCAAGGTGGCAGATGTTGATCATATGTATCTTCGCGCTTATATCACATCCGAACAGCTCTCGCAGGTTAAAATCGGTAACCGGGTGACAGTTTTCTCCGACTATGGAGGAAACGAACGTAAAGAGTATCCGGGAGTCGTAAGCTGGATTTCAGATCGTTCTGAATTTACTCCTAAAACGATTCTGACAAAAGAAGAACGTGCCAATCTGGTGTATGCCGTCAAGATAACCGTGGAGAACGACGGACTGCTCAAAATAGGTATGTATGGTGGAGTGAAGTTTTAAATGATGCCTGATGATGAAACCAGCTGTATCTGTCAGTGACGTGACTAAATGTTACGGTGAAGTAGAAGCCTTGAAGAAGGTTTCCTTTTCCGTGAATCCCGGTGAGTTGTTCGGCATCATCGGACCGGATGGAGCCGGTAAGAGTACACTCTTCCGCATCCTGACTACACTGTTGCTTGCCGACAGTGGGACGGCTACGATGAACGGGCTCGATGTTGTGAAGGATTACAAACAAATCCGGCAACAGGTGGGATACATGCCCGGACGTTTTTCGCTTTATCAGGACCTGACGGTGGAAGAGAACCTCGACTTTTTTGCTACTGTATTTCATACGACTATCCGCGAAAACTATGATTTGGTGAAAGATATCTACCAGCAGATAGAACCTTTTCGTAAACGCAGAGCGGGGGCTTTGTCGGGAGGTATGAAACAAAAGCTGGCCTTAAGTTGTGCGTTGATTCACAAACCCGGCATTCTGTTCCTGGACGAGCCGACTACCGGTGTGGATCCGGTTTCACGCAAGGAGTTCTGGGAAATGTTGAGGCATCTCAAGGAGCAGGGAATCACTATTCTCGTTTCTACTCCGATTATGGATGAAGCCCGGCAATGCGACCGTATCGCTTTTATCAACGAAGGAGAGATACAGGGGATCGATGTGCCGGAACGCATCCTGAAACAGTTCAGTCACATTCTTTGTCCACCCGGTCTGGAACGTGCGGAAGTACATGCCGAAAATGATTTTGCCATTGAGGTAGACCGGCTTACCAAATGTTTTGGGCATTTCACGGCTGTCGACCATATCTCCTTTCAGGTGAACCGGGGAGAGATCTTCGGATTTCTCGGGGCGAACGGTGCGGGAAAAACCACTGCGATGCGTATGCTTTGCGGATTGAGCAAACCTACCTCCGGCATAGCACGGGTAGCCGGCTTTGATGTTGCCGTCCACCCTGAAGAAGTGAAGAAGAATATTGGATACATGAGCCAGAAGTTCTCTCTATACGAAGATCTTAAAGTATGGGAAAACATTCGTCTTTTTGCCGGCATTTATGGAATGCAGGACCGCGAGATAACCGAAAAGACAGATGCTCTTCTCGATTGTCTGGGGGTCAGCGACGAGCGTGACACACTTGTGAAGAGCCTTCCTTTAGGCTGGAAACAAAAGCTGGCCTTTTCAGTTTCGATTTTCCATGATCCGCGGATTGTGTTTCTTGACGAACCTACGGGAGGAGTCGATCCTGCTACCCGCCGGCAGTTCTGGGAATTGATTTATCAAGCGGCAGATCGGGGGATAACGGTCTTTGTAACCACCCATTACATGGACGAGGCCGAGTATTGTAACCGTGTGTCTATCATGGTAGACGGACGTATCGAGGCACTTGACACCCCTCGCGGACTAAAGGCACGTTTTCATGCCGATACCATGGACGATGTATTCCAGCAACTGGCCCGTAAGGCAGTGCGTAAAGCCGATTAACCTATGAAACAGTTTATAGCATTTGTAAAAAAGGAGTTCTTCCACATTTTCCGCGACCGACGGACTATGTTGATTCTGTTAGGGATGCCTGTTGTTCAGATCATTCTCTTTGGCTTTGCCATTACTACCGAAGTGAAAAATGTACGTGTGGGTGTACTCGACCCTTCGAATGACATGGTTACCCGCAAGATCATCGACCGTTTGGATGCCAGCGAATACTTTTCCGTGAAGTGCCTGTTGCATTCTCCACAGGAGATGGAAAGGGCGTTTCAGGAAAATGAAATCGACATGGCACTTGTATTCAGCGAACAATTTGCCAATCATCTGTATACAGGCGATGCCCGTGTGCAACTGGTTTCCGATGCAACCGATCCGAATATGGCTACCACACAAGCCGGTTACGCCACTAATGTCATAGCTTCCGTCCGACAGGAAATGCTTCCTCCCGGAATGTCCGTATCTTCTGTTGTGCCCGATGTGAAACTGCTCTATAATCCGCAGATGAAGAGTGCCTACAATTTTGTGCCCGGTGTGATGGGACTTATCCTGATGCTGATCTGTGCCATGATGACTTCCATATCCATTGTCCGCGAGAAGGAGACAGGTACGATGGAGATATTGCTGGTTTCTCCGGTGAAACCTTTGTTCGTTATTCTGGCTAAGGCCGTTCCTTATTTTGTGCTGTCGTTTGTCAATCTTACGACGATTCTGCTGCTTTCAGTTTATGTACTTGATGTACCCGTGGCAGGCAGCCTGTTCTGGTTGATAATGGTATCACTGCTTTTTATCTTTGTGTCGTTGGCGTTGGGATTGCTTATTTCCACGGTGACACGGACGCAAGTGGCTGCCATGCTCGCTTCGGGGTTGATCTTGATGATGCCTACAATGTTGCTTTCCGGCATGATATTTCCGATAGAGAGCATGCCTCTGGTATTGCAATTGATTTCCGATATTCTGCCCGCCCGCTGGTATATTCAGGCCGTACGTAAATTGATGATTGAGGGAGTAGATATTTCTTTTGTGCTGTCTGAGGTCAGTATTCTGGCTCTTATGGCAGTCGTGTTGATAACAATTAGCTTCAAGAAATTCAAAAACAGGTTATGATTAAATATCTTATAGAGAAAGAATTCAAGCAGTTGCTCCGCAACTCTTTCCTGCCGAGGTTGATTTTTATCTTCCCTTGCATGATTATGCTTCTTATGCCCTGGGCTGCTAATCTTGAAATAAAAAATATCCGGATGAATATTATAGATAATGATCATTCGGCTCTTTCACGCAGGCTGGTCGATAAGATAACGGCTTCAACTTACTTCCGGACCACTGCTTTACCGGACTCCTATAAAGAAGGGTTGGAAGCGATTGAAGCGGGGACAGCCGATGTGCTGCTTGAAATTCCCGGAGATTTCGAGAAGGACTGGGTGAATGGCGAGGCTGCCCACGTACTTGTGGCCGCCAATGCCGTAAATGGGACCAAGGGTGGTTTGGGCAGTTCATATCTGTCTGCCATCATCAACGATTATGGTACGGAATTGCAGGCGGAGAGTGGAAACATTCCGGCTGCTGCCAACGGGAATCTGCCCCGGATTGATATTCTTACTCAGAATCTTTTCAACCCTAATCTGGATTATAAACTGTTTATGATTCCGGCCCTGATGGTGATGCTGCTTACCATGCTTTGCGGCTTCTTGCCTGCGTTGAATATAGTAGGGGAGAAGGAGGCCGGTACGATTGAGCAGATCAATGTGACTCCTGTCGGAAAGTTCACTTTTATCCTTGCCAAACTGATTCCTTATTGGTTGATAGGCTTTGTGGTTCTGACACTTTGTTTTATTCTGGCATGGGCACTTTACGGAATTTTTCCTGCAGGCCATTTTCTGGTGATCTATTTCTTTGCCATCATCTTTGTTTTGGCTGTATCCGGTCTTGGATTGGTCATTTCCAATCATTCGGCTACCATGCAACAAGCCATGTTTGTCATGTGGTTCTGTATGCTGATTCTAATCTTAATGAGCGGACTATTTACTCCTGTCCGCAGTATGCCCGAGTGGGCACAATGGATCACTATGCTCAATCCACTGAAATATTTTATGCAGGTGATGCGTATGGTATATCTCAAGGGGAGCGGGTTTATCGATTTATTGCCGCAGCTGGGAGCTTTGCTGGCCTTTGCGCTGTTTTTCAATATTTGGGCGGTGAAGAGCTATCGGAAGAGTGGCTAATTAGGCAGTGGAGAGCTTCAAAAAGCATTCGAAAAGTGGTTAACAGACTGGAAAATTTAGGATAAACCTGTGTTTGCTTGCAACTTATGTGTATTTTTGTAGAAAGAAACAGATATACTAAGATATTACGTAATGAGCAAACAAACATCAAGCCCTTCTCAAACCCATAGACTTCAGCAAACTATATATGAAAATCTTCCCGTAGGGATGGAATTGTATGATTGTGAAGGTCGCCTGATAGAGATAAACAGTGTAGGACTGAAAATGATGGGGGTGAAGGATAAACAAGATATGTTGGGTATCAACATTTTTGAAAACCCGAATGTTCCCGATGAAATGAAGAGCCGCTTGCGTGCGGGAGAGAATATTCGTTTTACAGTCAAGTATGATTTTGAATTAGCCAAATTTTATTATCCGACAACTTTATCAGGGATACGTTATTTTGAAATTACCGTATCGGTAGTCCGGGATGATGAGAATAAGGAGATCGATAAGTTCCTTTTTATAGCACAGGATGTGACCGAAACGGTACGTACCGAAGAGATATTACGTCAAAGCAAGCAAAAAACCGCATTGGCCATGCAGGCCGCCGATGTGGTTTTATGGGAATTTGATGTTCGCACTCATTTGTTCTATGCGGAGAATGAACCACTTAATAACTGCGATCCTACTCAGCCCCTCACTATTGAAGATTATAAAAAACATATTCATCCGGAGGATTGGAAAGAAGCGGAACCCATTTTGTTTGATATGCTTAATGGTTGTGATTGTCTGTATGAAATGGATATCCGGATTAGACTGTCCGATACATCAGAGTGGCAATATTGTAAATTGAATTGTTCTCCGTATGAGAGGGGAGTCGATGGAAAAGTTGTCAAGTACGTAGGTTTTCGCAAAAACAATACAGAGTTACAAAGACGGAAGTTATTGCAAGAGAACATTTTGAATAGCATACCGTTGCCTATACACATAAAAGATGTGGAAGATGATTTTCGTTATGTTTTCTGTAATGAAGAAAGTATGCGGATGTTTGGCACCTATGAAGGTGAAACAGTAAGTGACATTCTGGATCGTGAACAGGCGGAGCGCATGCAAAAAACAGATTTGGAAGTTTTTACTACCGGCAAGCCTTATTTTGGGGTAGAACGAATTATTCTGAAGGATGGTCGCAGCTATGATACCATTGTACGCAAGAATATCATTTATGATGGTAGCAAGCGTCTGTTGCTCAATATTCGTTGGGATCAGAAATTGCAGAATGACCTTGAACGCCGTGCCAAGGTTCTTTCCATATCCATGGAGGTGATGAATGCTTATACTTGGTTTTACGAGCCGTCGAAGCAAAGAGTCAGTTTTGGTGAGGGATTTGATAAGATAGGGCGGAATGCTTTGGACATCAATACTTTTGAAAAGTTTGCAGAATGTGTACATCCTGGCGACCGGAGGCAGTTCATCGGTACGATGGATGCAGTGCTGAAGCAGGATAGTGGTGAATGGGACATAGAATATCGTGCGGACTTGCGGGGAAACGGGAATTACGAATGGTGGCAAACCCGTGGAGTGCTTGAGACCTCTATTCTTAATGATACTCCTTATCAGTATGTCTCCGGCATGACGATCAGCATTGAATCTTATAAACAGACAGAATTGACTTTGCTGAAAAATAAGGAGAAACTGAAGAGACTGATCCGGCAGAATGAATTGGTACTGAATAATACTAATTCCGGATTGGCTTATATCACTAAAGATTATGTTGTGCAATGGGAAAATGTATCGGTCTGTTCGTCCAGCCTCTCTTTTGAGGCATATAAGCGGGGAGAGTGCTGTTATAAGAGTGCCCATAACCGGACTTCTCCCTGTGAAAATTGTGTGTTAGGCAAAGTATTGGCATCAAGGCAGATGGAAAAGATAAAGTTTCATTCGGAAAACAACCGGATTGTAGAGATATTGGCTACTCCCGTATTTGGTGAAGGTGAAGAGATAGATGGCATCGTGATTCGTGTGGATGATATTACTGATAGAGAGAGAATGATCGAAGAACTGAGGCAGGCAAAGCTGCTGGCCGAACAATCGGATAAACTTAAGTCAGCTTTTCTTGCCAATATGAGTCATGAAATCCGTACACCGCTAAATGCGATTGTCGGCTTCTCTGATTTACTGATGAACTCGGAGGAGCAGGCTGATAGAGAAGAGTATATGCAGATTATCAATACCAATAACGAACTGTTGCTGAAACTTATTAATGATATCCTGGACCTGTCGAAATTGGAGTCCGGTTCGGTGGAACTAAAATATGAAGATTTTGATCTGGTCGAATATTTTAATGGCATGGCATCTTCTATGAAGCAACGGATAGTTAATCCGGAAGTCCGGTTGGTGACGATTAATCCTTATGATGTGTGTCTGGTGAAACTTGACAGAAACCGTGTGGCACAAGTGATGACTAATTATGTCACAAATGCCATTAAATATACTCCGAAAGGATCTATAGAAATGGGGTATGAAGTAATGGATACAGGAATCCGTCTGTATGTAAAAGACACAGGTATCGGCATACCGGAGGAGAAAAAGAATAAAGTTTTCCATCGGTTCGAGAAACTCGATGAGTTTGCTCAAGGCACAGGACTCGGCCTTTCTATCTGTAAGGCAATTACCGAATCGATGGGAGGAAGTGTCGGTTTTGAATCTAAATACCATGAAGGCTCTCTGTTCTGGGCCATTATTCCTTGCAATCCGGAAGTGAAAACCGGGCGGGAGCTCGAAAGGCATATCGGGCCAAGCATAGATGAAGAGAATATGACATATGGCCGGAATCTGAATGCGGCTTTGGATAGAAAGACGATTCTGATAGCAGAAGATATCTCAAGTAATTATCTGTTATTATCGGCCATGCTGTGTAAGCATTATAATTTGCTTCATGCCATGAATGGACAGCAAGCTGTAGAGATGGCGAAGAACTACAGGATTGATCTTTTGCTGATGGATATGAAAATGCCTGTAATGGACGGACTGACGGCAACAGTTGAGATTCGGAAGTTCAATAAGGAATTACCCATTGTAGCGCTTACGGCACATGCTTTCGACTCCGATAGGGCAGCTGCATTAGAAGCCGGTTGTAATGATTATCTTGCCAAGCCGGTAGATAAAGCAAGACTGATGTCTGTATTACGTAAATACTGCTATTCTCCAGATGTTGCTTTATGACGGTTTACTAAATAATCGCTGATTATCAAAATGTTATATTTACCATGGTTTTACATTACTATGTAAAGCCATTTACCTCGGTATGTAACGTCTTTTACCTCCGTGCGTAAATCCTTTTACCCCGGTATGTAAATGCCTTTATCCCGGTATGTAAACGAAATATTCCTTTGGGGCCGGAAGAGTTAGGTCCTATTGTTAAAAGGTAGATCCGGTAATATGAAGTGATCCTTTAATCGGTTTCATTATGCCATTTGTACTCTTCTATATAATTATCAAAGTATTCTTCTTGATGAACGCCCAGCTTTTGGGCAAGTGAGATGACTTGTAGTTGTTCGGCGGGAGAGAGTAAAGTTTCCCCTTTTCGCTTCTGGTAATATCGTCTGATTCCCCAAGTGGCAATTAGCTTGTAGCGGAATGTACTTGCTGCATCTACCGTCAGGACTCCCGTAGTGCGTACAAATCCTTCAGCATAACGTACTTTTTCGTTTGAACAGTAATGTTGACATTTTTTTCTTGTCGCTTCTTTATTTGCTTTCGGATTCAGTATAGACAGAAAAGTTATACTTGCCGGAACATGATCGTACGCAATGCGACGTAGGCAAGTATCGGCATTTGGACAATCTTGTTCTATACATAAACTAAAATTATTGGGAACCATTGAGTAGTCGAACGTTTCTTTTTCCATTGTATATATAATAGGTTAATAATAGTTTTACAAAGGTACAACATATATTACCAAATTCCCTAATTAAACCAATCTAATTGATGGAGTGCCGGTTGAATATTCAAAAAGAGATGGATGACAGACTTGATGTTATTGAAGGAATAATGATATAATGTTTGTTTTATTCCGTCTTAATTTCTATATTTGTCACATCTTCTTGCTTCCGGTGGGAATAAGAGGAGATACTTATATTAACATGAAGACGTTTACGAACGTTATCTTCTGAACTCAAATCTCGCAAATTTGAAATCTACAAGAAGATAAAGCAACGAAACGTCCGCGAAGGTGTTCTATCAAACATTACGTTTGACGTGGTGTTCTGTATATTTCATCTTGACGTGGGCTAACTGTGTTGCTTATCCTTGTAGATGGGCAATGCGAGAGCCTGAGTTCGGGATAAGCAAAAGTACAGACTCCCACGTCTTTTTTTGAATCTCGCTCAGTCAGGGGAGGCTAAGGGCACAAAAATAAAAGTTATGAAACACACATTTCTTTTCGCCTTAGTTGTCATTATTGGCATTTCTTTGGTATCTTGCGGAACGGGGCGTTATGAAAATGCAAGCCGGGTAAAAGTAAAAGGGAGTCCTAACACAGATTTCTATGTTAAAAATCAAAAATCGTATACGGATTTGGACGGTTTTACACGCGAGATGAACGCTAGTCATGATGTTTCTATTGTTTGCAATAGAGGTTTCGAATATGTTGGTTCAACGGATGATACAGGTATGGGAGTTCTTGAGATAGGTACCAAGTCATACAAACAGAGTAGAGGAATAATCGGTCTAAAATCCGGGTATGAACCGACTAATTTTAAATTGAAAAAGACCTTTAATGTGTCTACACTCTTAAACCTACTTTTTCCTCCTGCTCTATTCTTTGATCACTATTTCGTGCTTAGCCGAGAAAAAGTGAACAGAGTAGAACTAAAGAACACTGTAACTACTAAAGCGATAGATTATTTTAATCAGGCATGCTTAGAGACTAATGTGGCTGTCAAACTCGAGTTGTTTCAAAAAGCGGCAGAACAAGATTACCGGAACGAAGGCGGGATAAGAGTATCGGCTTTAAAAAACATGGCTATCCTATATGCGGATAAAGGAGAGACACACCGTGCATATCTCATACTTAAAAAAGTAGAGAGGATGGTGGATCAATCTGTCGGCGCAAGAGAGTTATTAACTTGGTTGCAAAGCGTGGTAAACCATCAAAATGATGTTGCGGCAGACAAAAGGGCTAAATGGGAGAACAGGTTTAACACGATCAACAGCATAGCCGGAGGTTTACAAACATTAGGAACCTCTATGAATAGTAGTAGTTCGTATTCAGATGCGGTGCGCCCGTCTCCCAGTCCCGCAAGTGTATCTGGTAATTATCAGACACAGTACAACGAATGGGCTCGAAAAGCAGAAGCGCATTACAATTCTCTGACGAACTTAGGAGTCAGCGTGAATAATCGGAAAACAGGGAAGAAGAGCGGTAGTGCTGCACAAGGCATGAACAGTGGAAACTATACGATGATGAAGAAAAGTCTACGTGAAGCCCAACAGCAAATGAAGAACATACGGTTAAAGGCTCAAAAGGCAGGCATCGTTATCCAACAATCATCTTGGGAAACAGCTACTGTATCTTACTGAGTTTTACCCGTTCCTTTACATCCAGTTTATACGCTCTTTGCGTTTCGAATCTGGAGTATATGAAAAGGAAGATTATATATAAAAAACGTCGAGTATTACTTTATAAAAAAATACACCGGAACTTCATCTCCTTAGGGAGAATAATTCCGGTGTAGCCCTTAGTCCTCTTTGTGTTAGGGGACCTTTCCTTATTCAATGAGCTTATTTAACTTCAATGGTTCTGTCCGGTTTCTTCACTTCTTCTTCACTTAATTTGGGCAATTCAATATTCAAAACTCCATTTTCTACTTGTGCGGAAATGTGATCTTTGTCTACATTTTCAGGCAGAATCATTGTCTGCTGGAATTTTGAGTACGAAAACTCACGGCGCAGATAACGACCGTCTTTTTTCTCTTCTTTGTTTTCAGTTTTCTTTTCCATTGAAATTACCAGGTTGTTTTCTTCGTCAATACGCACGTTGAAATCTTCCTTGGTCATTCCCGGTGCAGCCAGCTCTACTTTGTAGGCTTTTTCAGTTTCAATTACGTTGATAGCAGGTGCAGTAGCATTTGCTTTTACCATCCATTCGTTATCAAAGAAATCATTAAAGATACTTGGTAACCAATTCTGAGATCTTCTAACAGGCATCATAATTTAGTCTCCTATCTTTTTAGTTAAACATTCAGGTTAATTTTTGAACTCCGGCTCTTTCTTTTGAACCGTTGTTCACTAAAGAAGATACAAAACCTGTGCCAGTGCCATATTCTTTCTTTGTTTGACTAAATGTCAGAGATGTAATGTCAAACTTGCTATCTTGCTGTCAAATTGTTCTCCTATTTATACTTTGATAAGATATTTGTTAAAAATTCCTCGGTCGTTCGATACCATTACATGCCTATTTTATCAGTTTGAATCTAAGGCGTAATTTTCCGTCGGCATAGTCGTAACTGATAATTTTAAAGATGCCTATTTCCGATGTGTTTTCTACGTGTTGCCCGATGCAGGCGCAGGCATCGTAATCTCCTATTCTAACAATACGCAACATTTCGCTTGCATTTTCCGGAAGCTTACTCAGGTCTACAATGCTTTTGGCTTTTTCGTGTGTCATGAACTCACAGGTTACAGGTAAATGGCGATTGATGGCTTCGTTTACTTTTTCTTCAATGGCATGAATCTGCTCCTCGGTTGGGCAAACCGGAAGTTCGTAATCACATTTGCTCTTTTTCTTTTCGATATGTGCATTACGTGAACGTGGACATCCGAATGTTTTTGCCATAGTAGCATTGAGCAAATGCTCTGCTGTATGCATAGGTGCGATTGACACATCCTGGAACTTGGGGGCTGCTTGGTTTATTTCCATAATAGACAAATTTTTATTGTTTTTGGACATAAGAACAAAAGAACATATTTTTTCTTATGGGTGATTATAAATGTTTATATTCTCTGAATTTTCTTTTTATTTCAATGCGTTCACCGCCAAAGTTTATTAATAAGCCGTGATCTATATTGGTAGCGGTTAAGTAATTTACTAATTGGGTTTCGTGTATGGGAAGAAGATGCTGTACAGCTTTAAGCTCAATGATTATTTTTCCTTTTACGATTATGTCCGCTCTAAATTCTCCCACAATTTCATTTTTGTAATATACATTTATAGGCATTTCTGTATCTGCATGAATGCCTTTTTCCTTTAATTCAATCATCAATGCTTTCTGATAAACACTTTCAAGAAAACCCGCAGCAAGATGTGTTCTTACATTATAAGCACACTGAATAATAGTTTTTATTAAACTTTCTATTTCCATATTCCTTCTTTTGTTCTTATGTTCTTTTGTCTAAAAAACAAAATAATATGTCTCTTTCGTATGCATAGAGGGATATTCTTGTTTGTTATGGTCGTTGAGTTGAAGTTGTTGTTCCATAATTATCTAAATGTTATTCACCTTTCTATATTTTTGATATGTATTTATTCTTTTACTATTTCTATAGATTTAGGTACTAAATCCATGAAAGAGTTCAGTCCGCAGTCTGCATAATCTTTTCCGGCAAAGAGTCGGATTATGGTTGTCGGTAGCCAGCTTTTTCCAGATTGCGGGTCTACTGCCATCCATCCGTATTGTTTAAGGTAACATTCGGCCCAGGCATGACATCCATAGAATTTTTGTTCAGGTATAAAAATAAAGCCGGCAACAAAACGGCAAGGAATTCCTTTCTTTCTCATAAGTGCCGTGAACAAATTGGTGTATTCGCTACAAGTACCTTTCTTTCTTTGGAGGATATGATTTACATCCAATGTTTTACAATCACCTTTTGAAATAGCCATGGCTAAAGAATCGTCAAAACTTATATAATGGGATACAAACTCTAAGCCTTTTTTAATAATTATCATTGTACTGTCTTCACCTTTGAATAAAGAGTCTGTTATGAGTTCGATAGCAGGAGAAGAATAGTCGATAAGTTTGGTTGGGTTCAGATAAGGAGCAACCTCTTCGTCATAGATGTCATTGGGGATATAAAGGGCCTTTTCTGCTACTTTTCTTTTTAAGGTATCGTCATAAGCTTTGGATACTTTTACGGTGAAATGGTAGACACTGTCTGCCTTTTTAAAATCAGAAACCTCTTGTGGATAAGAATCTGTGACCGGAGAGTAATTTCTTGTCACCATTCGATAAGTCGTCTGAGCATGACACAGGAAAGAAAATGGCATCAGCGACAATAAAAAAAGAAATAGCAACTTTTGCATGTTTTTCATGATAATGAGTTATTAGGGAAATATTAAAATTATTATTCCGGTATCTCTACCTTTTCCCCAAGATGTTTGGGAGCTTTATCGGTAATGATATCCATAAAGACTTTTACTCTTGCCAGTAATTCTCGAAGGTTGGTTTTAAAGCCGGCATATGCACTCACGTCCTGAGCATTATATCCAATAACCTGAAGATGGTTTTGCTGAGCCAGAAAAATAGCCCGTTCATTGTGAAATTCTTGTGAAATCAGAGTGAAACGCTCCAGACCAAAAATTAAATGCGCTCTTATAACAGAGTCCAATGTTCTCAGACCGGCATAGTCTAATATGATTTGCTGTTCGGGAATACCTGTGGCAATTAATGCCTGCTTCATTTCTTCGGGTTCATTATAATCATTTCTCCGATTGTCACCGCTCACCAATATATATTTGATTTTTCCTGCGTTATATAATTCTGTGGCAGCTTTAATCCGATAGTCGAAATACAGATTGTTTTTCCCGTTTTTCAGTTTGGGTGAGGTGCCCAATAATAGACCTACTTTATTATAGGGAATATCGGATACTGTTGAATAAAGATATGCTTCACTGTTTTTCTGAATAGTCCGATTACATACATAGATGGTAATTACAAGAACTGTCAGCAATAAAGGTGCTCCTATAAAGATAATCTTTTTCATTTTTTATATTCAGAGTTCTTTGCAAAGATAGGGATTTGGGTTGAAAGTTGACTTGAAAGCATAAAAAAAGGAGCAACGCCTTGCTCCAACCTTTGTTAACCTTAAATCTAATACTATGAAAAACACATTGCAAAGATACAGCTTTTTCAAGTATTGGCAAGCGTTTTATTAGAAACGCCTGATTTTATAACATTTATTTTATTTATTAATTGAATTTGTTAGGATAATTAAGAAAAAGATGGTTTCTCCGATATATTCTAACTACTTGTTATTCTATCAAAACCAAGGTGTTTTTTATCCCGGCCACTTCTCTTTCATTAAGTCTTCCATCTTGAGCAATTCGTCCCTGTATTGGGCAGCTTCAATGAATTCCAGCTTCTTAGCTGCTTCTTGCATCAGTTTACGGGTGCGTTCCATACTTTTCTCCAGCTGAGCTTTACTCATATACTGTACGACCGGATCTGCGGCAATATTGGGCGAAGAGGGTTCCACGTATGCACGGGTTGCTTTTTGCGTTTCCTCCATTTCGTTACCATTGCCGAATACAGCCAAGTTGCGTGCTTTCTTAATCTGCTGTGGAGTGATTCCATGCTCTTCATTGTATGCGAGTTGCTTTTCGCGGCGGCGGTTAGTTTCGTCAATGGTCAGTCGCATGCTGTCCGTGACCTTGTCGGCATACATGATTACCATTCCGTTTACGTTTCGGGCAGCTCGTCCGGCTGTTTGGGTTAATGAGCGGTGTGAACGGAGAAAACCTTCTTTATCTGCGTCGAGGATGGCCACCAGTGATACTTCCGGAAGATCAAGTCCTTCACGTAATAAATTTACCCCGATCAATACGTCATATACACCTTGGCGAAGATCATCCATGATCTTGACGCGCTCTAAGGTATCCACATCGCTGTGGATATAGTTACAACGTACATTATTATTTAATAGATATTCCGTTAATTCTTCAGCCATACGTTTAGTCAGAGTAGTTACGAGTACGCGCTCTTCCCGTTCGATACGGAGTTGGATCTCTTCCATCAAATCGTCTATTTGGTTTAGACTGGGGCGTACTTCGATAATAGGATCCAATAGACCAGTAGGGCGGATCACTTGCTCAACGACGATGCCTTCTGATTGCACCAGTTCGTAATCGGCGGGGGTAGCACTTACATAGATAACCTGTTTAGCCATTGATTCGAACTCTTCGAACTTTAACGGGCGATTGTCCATTGCGGCAGGCAGTCGGAAGCCATATTCCACCAAGTTAATTTTGCGGGCCCGGTCTCCTCCGTACATAGCACGTATTTGCGGAACACTTACATGACTTTCATCTATTACAATCAAGAAATCATCCGGAAAAAAATCTAACAGACAGTAAGGGCGTGTACCTGCTGCACGACCGTCAAAGTATCGTGAATAGTTTTCGATGCCGGAACAATGACCCAGTTCCCGTATCATTTCCATATCATATGTTACTCGCTCATAAAGGCGTTTCGCTTCATATTCTTTGCCGATAGATTCTAAATAGGCAACCTGTTTAGTGAGATCATCCTCTATTTCATGGATGGCGCGTAAGGTTGCTTCTTTGGTAGTCATAAACAGGTTGGCGGGATATATTTTATAAGCTTCAAAAGGTGCGATGGTTACTCCGGACACTGGGTCTACTTCTTCGATACCGTCAATTTCATCACCCCAAAAGGTAACCCGCAGTAAATTGTCCGAGTAGGCCAGATAAATGTCTACCGTGTCTCCTTTTACCCGGAAATTTCCACGATTGAGTTCAATGTCGTTACGCATATACAGGCTATCTACCAATCGTCGGAGAAACACATTGCGGTTGATGGTTCGTCCTCTCTCTATTTCAATAACATTATTATAGAAATCCGACGGATTTCCCATGCCATAGATGCAAGATACGGAAGATACCACCACCACATCTTTTCTTCCGGAAAGGAGAGCTGAAGTTGCAGCCAATCTGAGCTTGTCAATTTCATCATTGATAGCGAGGTCCTTTTCTATATATGTATCCGAACTCGGAAGGTAGGCTTCCGGCTGGTAATAATCATAATAAGAGACGTAATATTCGACAGCGTTATTGGGGAAAAATCCTTTAAATTCACCATATAGCTGAGCTGCCAGCGTTTTGTTATGGCTCAGAATCAACGTAGGTTTATTGATATTGGCAATAACATTGGCAATGGTGAATGTCTTTCCGGAACCGGTTACACCCAGTAACGTTTGTGCCGGTATACCTTCAAGAACTCCTTCGGTCAGTTGTGCGATTGCTTCCGGCTGATCTCCGGTTGGCTTGTATGCGGATGTTAATTCAAAATTCATGCTTCTTTTTTCTTTCAGAAGACAATATTCGGCAAAATAGTTGAGATAAACAAATAGTTTTTCTCAAATTATCTTATAAACAGTTGCTCTTCAGATTGTATTATGCTACTCAAATAAACTCTTGGAAAATAATCAGGGATTATGTATCGTCAAGATTTTGAGTTTCCATGCTATGTATATTTTAAGTTTTTATCGGTTTGACACGACCTATTGAAAAATAAACTTTTAGCGGAGTTTTTGAGAAGTAGTGGTAACGATTTAGAATTGTATGAATTTCAGTGATTTGTAGTGCTGTGCTGGCAAATAATTCCTTTTCATATACATACGTACGGCACTAATTACAAAAAACAATCATGATAGATTGTTTTTTGTAATTAGTGCCGTGAAAACTTCCAGTGTTATTCTACCGGAGGTTTCCACGTTACTATAAGTCCAAATAGAAGAAAAGAGAATCATCATACGGATAATCGTATTTGATCGGAAGTTCTTCTTTCTCGATTTTCTTAAATCCAGATTTTTCATAAAATGAGTGTGCCCTATCAGTGTTTTTGGGAGTGTCGAGGATGATTTTTGAGAAGCCGTGAACTTTTGCAAAGTCTAAGAAAACTGTGTATAATTGCTGTCCAAGATGATGTGGATTTCCTCTATAAGGCTTATACACAAAAAATTTTTTCAGTATACACAATCCATTTCCTTTGTTCATCAAGCCGATAGTTCCTACAACTTTTCCGTTTTCTTTTGCTACCCAAAAACATCCTCCATTGTCGATGTATTTTTCGCGTATGCAAAGTAGTTCCGGCTGATCTTCAACGCTAACCAATGGACGAGTTCCGTCATTTTGACAATGCAGTACTATAGCAATAATTTCATCTTTATCACGCTCTGAATATTTTTCAATTTCTATCATTTTATTTTTGTATTTAATTTAGAATAACTTCTTTTCGATTCAAATATTTTATTGATGTAGCAGGCATTCTGTCACTATTGTACATTTATAACAAGTGGTGTTACTTGGAAAATAATCCATAAATGAGATATATAAATTATACCTAAAAGATAATATAAACCTTTTTCATTGTCACAGATGGCCGAGCTAAGCACTACCTGCATTTGCCATAGTTGCAATATCCAATTAATTGCGTGCCATAATGAAAGATATTGTTTTCATACTTTTTACAATTTCCAGCAACTGATTTTCTTCCAATCCTGCAAATATCTCTTTGACGGATTGGTTTGCTGCTATATCTAAGGTGTGATAAACTTTTATTCCATTGTTTGTAAGACTTATTAACTCTGAACGGCTGTCTTTTATTGTTCTTTCCCGATATATATAACCTTTCATTTCCAGTTTTTTCAATATACGGGATAATAATCCTTTATCCATATTAAGTGCTATGGATATGGCTTTTGCATTCCGATTAGGATATAAATAAACATCTTGGATAACACGGATTTCAGGAAGCCCCAATTCGCTCCCTAAATAGGTTTTGTTCAGGATACCTAAATTTTTGGTATAAAACCTATTAAAAGCTCTGATATAATCTATATGCTCTTGTTTCATGGTGCAAATGTAAATAGAATAGTTGACTTAGTCAACAATGCGTGCAAAAATAAATGCTTATGTGATCATAAAATGTTTGAGTGTTTTTATTTTTCTTCATGAAAATATAATGGTTATAGTTTCATTCCATTGCTTTCCTGTCGCGATTGGATGGCTGGCTTGCCTGAAGTTCTGCCTTACTTTGTCGAACTGTTCTATCTTTGTTAAGGTTCAACTACCAGGCAGTTATAAAACCGGCAGATATATTTTTGCGTGCAAATATGGATGATTTTTTTCTGTTTATGCTTATATAAAAAACAAATTAATTCTCATATTTAATAAACTGATAAGGATTTGTGCAAATTCTACTCTTGAAGAGAGTTGTCGGTTTTATTTGAGTTTGTTTTCACGACTATTAATCAATTTACTTTTGAACTCTTTGTGAAAGTCTGCTTTGTATAGGTATTCTGTTAATCCAAAAGTGTTTATTTATAGGGTTGGCAGTTGCTATTCTAAGTAGAGATACTATCTTTATCAGTTGGGTGTGAACTTTGTTATTATAATAATGTGTAATGCTCCGGGGTGAAAGATTAGGAGCTTTTGTGTATTTATTCCCCAAGATGTGTGGCTATTCTCCATTTGTTCCCCAGTCTTCCTTATATTACTTTGTGCTTAACTTGCTGTTTGATAGATGTTTTGTGTCCTGTCCGTATTCTGGCATGCCTTTTGTTTTTTTATTTGGCATAAGAGTTAGTTTTAATTATTCACACTAAAAGATTACAATTATGAAAAAGGTATTAGTAGCGTTAGCAATGATTATGGGATTGGGGACTTCAGTGGCATTCGCTGGTGTATCGGGTGATACTTTAGCAGTAGAGCAGACCATGCAGACGCCCCAAGATGAATTTACAAAAATTGATGTTAAGGATGTTCCTGCCGTAGTTATCAATGCCTTGGCCAAAGATTATGAAGGTGCTGCATTAAAAAACGCTTTTGTAGCTGAAAAAGAAACTGGCAAGGTTTATAAAGTTGTATTGACTGTAACTAAAGAAGATCAATCTACAGAGGATGTTACTGTTCTTTTGAATGAGAAAGGCGAAATAGTGAAAGAATAAGGTAATTGGATTAGGGATTTCTATTTGACCTTTATTATGGTAGCTCCGGTTCTTAGGGACCGGAGTTTTTTTCGGTGATAAAGTAAGATTCTAATTGACTTCTCTCATTATGCTCTTACTCTTTTCCTGCTCTGAAGTTTGGTGGTTTATGATTTTAATGATTAATTTTCTTGATAAACAAATAGATTTTTAAAATAAATCCTTTACTTTGCACAACATAACTAACAAAATACAACGAAAGACATGATTTGGAATGAGAGCATCGAATGCATGGAACGCGATAATTTGCGTAAAATCCAGAGCATTAGACTAAAGAAAATAGTAGAATACGTTTATCACAATACGCCGTTCTATCGTAGGAAAATGCAAGAATTAGGTATTACTCCTGATGATATCAACGGAATAGAAGACATCTCCAAACTACCATTTACCACTAAATTAGATTTACGCGACAATTATCCATTCGGACTGTGTGCCGTGCCCATGAGTCAGATTGTACGTATCCATGCATCATCGGGTACTACCGGCAAACCGACTGTAGTAGGGTATACCCGTAAAGACTTATCGTCCTGGGCAGAGTGTTTGTCCCGTGCCTTTACGGCCTATGGAGCAAGCCGTTCGGATATATTTCAGGTGTCATATGGCTACGGTCTGTTTACAGGTGGGCTGGGAGCACATGCCGGTGCCGAAAATATCGGGGCTTCAGTTATTCCCATGTCGAGTGGTAATACGGAGAAACAGATTACTTTGATGCATGATTTCGGATCAACCGTCCTATGTTGTACACCGTCTTATGCCCTTTATCTGGCTGATGCGATTAATGATTCCGGTTTCCCGCGTGAAGAGTTTAAGCTGAAAGCAGGCGCCTTCGGTGCGGAACCCTGGACAGAAAGCATGCGTAAAGACATCGAGGCAAAATTAGGGATTAAGGCTTATGATATATATGGATTAAGTGAAATTGCAGGTCCCGGCGTCGGATATGAATGTGAGTGTCAAAACGGTACCCACTTGAATGAAGATCATTTCTTCCCTGAAATAATAGATCCGCATACATTACAGCCTGTAGAGCCCGGGCAAACCGGTGAATTGGTTTTCACCCATCTGACTAAAGAGGGTATGCCTCTATTGCGTTACAGGACGAAAGATCTGACCGCATTGCATTATGAAAAATGCTCTTGTGGACGTACTTTGGTACGTATGGATCGTATTCTGGGACGCAGCGATGATATGCTTATTATCCGTGGAGTCAATGTATTCCCCACACAGATTGAATCTGTTATTTTGGAAATGGTAGAGTTTGAGCCGCATTACCTGCTGACTATCGACCGTAAGAATAATACGGATACTATGGAACTGAAAGTTGAAGTTCGTCCGGACTATTATTCGGATGAAATAAATAAGATGCTGGCTTTAAAGAAAAAGCTGACAGCACGTTTGCAGAGTGTGTTAGGTTTGGGAGTAGATGTGAAGTTGGTGGAACCTCGCAGCATTGAGCGTAGTGTGGGTAAAGCGAAGCGTGTAATTGATAATAGAAAACTATAACGAATATAAATATAAAGTCATTTATTATGGTAGCAAAACAACTTTCCATTTTTTTGGAAAATAAATCAGGCCGACTGACAGAGGTGACTGAAGTATTGGCAAAGGAAGGTATTAATCTTTCGGCTCTTTGCATTGCCGAGAACGCCGATTTTGGTATTCTCCGCGGAATTGTATCCGATCCGGATAAGGCTTACAAAGCTTTAAAAGATAACCATTTCGCAGTCAATGTGACGGAGGTGGTAGGTATTAACTGCCCTAACGTGCCCGGTGCGTTGGCTAAAGTATTACAATATCTTTCCAATGAAGGGGTTTTCATTGAATATATGTATTCATTTGCCAATAATAATTCTGCAAATGTGATTATCCGTCCCAACGATATGGAAAATTGTATCCGGGTGTTAACAGAGAAGAAAGTTGACTTGCTGGCGGCAAGCGACCTGTATAAACTGTAAAACCTGTGAGTAGTGATGGGTGGTTAGTGAATGACTGTTGCATTGTTTATAAATTAACCATCCATCATCGCTTATTCACTATTCGTAACTAAACTCTATTCTTCCATTCTTTTTTATCTTAAAAAACATTGATTAATTGGTTTATTCAGCGCGAATCTTTAACTTTGCGCATTATTTAAATACAGAATGAAGAAGAACATCATTATAACGCTGCTTGCAGCTACTGTTTTATCCTCGTGTGGAGAGTACAATAAGTTGCTGAAAAGCACCGATTACGAATACAAGTATGAGGCCGCTAAGAACTACTTCGCTAAAGGTCAGTATAATCGATCGGCTACATTGCTGAACGAGTTGATAACTATCTTGAAAGGTACGGATAAAGCAGAAGAATCATTATACATGCTGGCTATGAGTTATTATAATCAGAAAGATTATTCTACTGCGGCCCAGTCATTTATCACTTACTTCAATACATATCCGCGCGGTCAGTTCTCAGAGTTGGCCCGCTTCCATGCCGGTAAAGCTCTGTATTTGGATACTCCTGAACCCCGTTTGGATCAATCAAGTACTTATCAGGCTATCCAGCAGTTGCAGATGTTTCTGGAATATTATCCCCAGAGCAGCAGAAAACAGGAGGCACAAAATATGATTTTTGCTTTGCAGGACAAGTTGGTTTTGAAAGAACTTCTGTCTGCCAGATTATATTATAATCTTGGTAATTATCTGGGCAATAACTTCATGTCTTGTGTGATCACTGCCCAGAATGCTTTAAAGGACTATCCTTATACTGATTATCGTGAAGAACTATCTATATTGATTCTCCGGGCCAAGTATGAAATGGCGGTGAATAGTGTGGAAGACAAGAAGATGGATCGTTACCGTGAAACGGTAGACGAATATTATGCTTTCAAGAATGAATTTCCGGAAAGTAAATATCTGAAGGAAGCCGAAAGGATATTCAAAGATTCTCAAAAAGTAATTAAAGACTAAATTATAAATAGATTTATGGATTACAAGAAAACAAATGCTCCGACGAATACCATTACCCGTGATATGATGGACTTATGTGCCGATACCGGTAATGTTTATGAAACAGTAGCTATCATTGGTAAGCGTGCCAATCAGATCAGTGTGGAAATAAAGAACGACCTTTCCAAAAAACTTGCGGAGTTTGCTTCCTACAACGATAATTTGGAGGAGGTATTTGAAAATAGAGAGCAGATCGAAATTTCACGTTACTATGAGAAATTGCCGAAACCCGATTTGATTGCTGCGCAAGAGTATGTAGAAGGAAAGATCTATTATAGAAACCCGGCAAAGGAAAAAGAAAAATTACAGTAATTTTCTTCGCCGGTTGAAGAGTTAATAGTCAAGTAGTAAGTAGGAGTCTATTCTTCTATCTCTTATTGCTTGACTTTTTTATTCCGGATTAAACACAACTTTAAAAACTATGATTCAACGAATTCAAACGATTTATCTTTTGCTTGTTACTGCATTACTGATAACAAGTATGTGTCTGCCTGTCGGCAGTTTTATAGGTGCTGATGCTGCCATGTATACTTTCAAACCATTGGGGGTGGAACAGAACGGAATGTTTTATTCTACTTGGGGAGTATTTGGTATATTGTTGCTTAGTGCAATCATCGCATTTGCCACAATCTTTCTTTTCAAGAACCGTATGTTGCAGATTCGCATGTCGATATTCAATAGCATTTTGTTGATTGGTTATTATCTTACCTTTCTTGCTTTTATGTTTGTCCTGAAGAAAGATCTGAATGCTGCTTTTCAGATTTCATGGGCGTTGTGCCTGCCGTTGATTTCGATTATTCTCAACTATTTGGCTATTCGTGCGATAGGACGGGATGAAGTGATGGTAAAGGCTGCCGACCGTCTCCGATAAAAAAGACTCACCACAAAGGATATGGTGTCCATAGAGACATCCTGTATCCTTTGTGGTGAATTCATTTATATGCTTTTACTTCTTTATGTCAAATAAATAAGTGATTTTTGCTGTAATGGTACTATTGGCCGAACGTGCAAAATAGTCTTTTTTGGTACTGTTATAAAAATCGGCCAGTCCAAAATAATATCTTCCTTCTAAAAGAAAATTTCCGGCCTTAGTCCTGACTTCGATTCCGCCGCCACCTGCAATTCCATAGTCGAATTTATTTTCTATCCGTTTTCCATATTGTTCGTTGGGTGCCCGATTGGCTGTTTTCCAACTACCTTCTCTTTTTTCGTTTTCGCTTAACAAGAAACCTATTTGTGGTCCCAGGTTGATGAAGAACTGTGCTCCTCTGTCTTTGCCGAAAGCCAAATGGGCAAGAAAAGGTATTTCAAGGTAGTTCAGGGTACGGACATAAGAGTCTTCTGAAGAAAAGCCTTGCTCGGGGTCGAATTTTTCGTCCCATCCCCGTTGCGAGAAGTTAAGTTCCAATTGTGCTCCACAAATCATAGCGAAGTATTTTTCGGAAATATAACGTGCTGTTACTCCTCCGGTAATTCCTAATAATCCGTTTTGCTTAATGGTCGGTTGGAAAGAAACGGTACTGTAATTTGCACCTCCATTAATTCCGATGGCAAAATTATGTCGTTGTTCGCCTATCTGGGCATTTGCTGGCAGTACAATTCCTGCCAGCAAAGCAGTTCCCAGTAGGATTGATTTCAGTTGATTCTTTTTCATTCGAAGTCAAGTTTAATCAATTCAAAGTTCTTTGTGAAATGGACAAAGAATACTTTCTTGTTTACAAATCCTCCCCAGTTATTGACACGTTGGAATTTAAATCCGGTTTGGATAGGAGTTAAATCCATCAGAGGGAGATTTTTTTCCAGTTCGGAACCGTATTTGGACAGTCCTTTGAGGAAGAAGTATCCTGTGTCAAAACCCAGCATACCGTATTTCGGGTACCGTTCTTCCATCTCTTTGCTGTACCATTTGCGATAAGCATGAGTGAAGTTGATTGCAGCAGGTAGCAGATTATTCGTGTAGAATGACGAATAGAAATAGGTGTCCAGCTCAAAGAAACTTTCCAGATGATCCTTTGTATAAGTTTGCCATTCAGGATAACCGAATAGATGAATACGCGCTTCCGGGTTATCTCTTACAAGTAATGTCAATTGGGGAATGATTTTCAAAAGCGTCAAATCGTTACCGGAGGTGGGGATGAAGAAGTTCTCTTTGTCGTTACGCAAAGCTGCTTTCAGCGTTTCCACCGGGGCGTTTTCCTTTAATGTCTTCACCGGAATCCCTTTGCTTCCCAATTCCTGTTTTAAGCCTTTGATAAATTCAACTTTATCTTTATCCACAACCGAAGATTCCAAAAGAATCACGTTAGCATTCGGGAATTGACGTGTGAAGTGCTCGTAGACTTCGGAGTACAGATAAGACTGTGGAGTATTGATTTGATAAATAAACGGGTTGCTGAATACTTCGCCTTCTTTTGAAGAGAAAGGGACAACCAAGCGAATATCGTTTTTCTTCGCGAAAGCTGCTAACGGTTTAATATGCTGTTGCTGTGCCGGACCAAAAATGACATTCATATTCTTCATCTCACTTTTTGCCAGAATGTTGTTCAATGATGAACTTTCTTTATTGCAATCGTAGACGTATAGATCGATTGAAGTGCCGGTACGTTTCAGACTGTCAACTGCCATCAGGAAGCCTTCATAATATTCTACCATTCTTTTGTCGTCAAAGGGTAACAAGAGAGCCGCTTTGATGGTAGAAATGCTTTTGGGTGTTTCTTTGTTTTCACGGAACAATTCGCTGTTGCTTGGCGGTGTGATATTGGTGTCTGTCTGGGGAGTAGTGACTGCCGATTTCTCTGACGGATAGGGGATACAAAGGAATTGTCCCTTCTTCATACCGTTCTTCAACTCCGGATTGGCTGCAATCAGTTCCTGTTCAGAAATGCCATATTCACGGCTGACGCTGAAAATGGTCTCTCTGCGTTTCACTTTGTGCATGTCTCTGCAACGGGGCTTTACAGCCGGTTGGATAATGGGTTGTTCGGGAGTTGTGACTACTGCTTCTACTGTAGAGTCGATGGCTTCTGCAGCGGAAGGGATACGGATAACCTGTCCGATACGGAAGTTCTCTGCACTTAATCCCGGATTGGCGTCACAAATGGCTTTTGCAGAAACTTTATAGGTGGTTGTCAACCGATAAAGGGTTTCTCCCGGTTGAATGGTATGGAAAGTTTCACTTTTCTGGGTGGTTTTGTTCTGTGGGATTTTGATGGCTTGTCCTGCATAGATTTTGTCCTCACAACCGGGGTTCAGGCGAATAATATCTGCTTTGCTGACTCCATACATACTTGAGATGGAATATAAGCTTTGCCCCTTTTCAATAGTGTGAAGGAAGTAGGATTGGTTCTCTTGTGCCAATGTGCTTAAATAGGAAACACTTATAAAAGACAGGAGAAAGAAGATTCGTTTGATTGATTTCATCAATTTATTAATCTTAATTTGTAATTTTTACTATTCAATTCTCAATTGATTACGGCAAAGGTACGAATAATGTCATAGATTCACATAATATATTGAGTTAAGAAAATAATATTGTGTTTTTTAAAACTATATTTCGGGCGGAAACATTAATTTTGCAACTCAATAAAAGTTAGAGTATGCAGGAAACAGAATATATAAATGTGTACGGTGCGCGCGTACACAATCTGAAAGACATTGATGCGGAAATACCACGTGACAGCCTGACTGTGATTACCGGACTGAGTGGAAGCGGGAAATCATCTCTTGCTTTCGATACAATATTTGCAGAGGGCCAGCGTCGCTATATTGAAACCTTTTCGGCTTATGCCCGCAACTTTCTGGGCAATCTGGAGCGTCCGGATGTAGATAAGATTACAGGGTTGAGTCCGGTTATTTCCATAGAACAAAAGACTACGAATAAAAATCCCCGTTCCACGGTCGGCACTACTACAGAGATTTACGATTATCTCCGTCTGCTTTATGCCCGTGCCGGAATAGCCTATTCTTATCTCTCGGGAGAAAAGATGGTGAAATACACTGAGGAACAGATACTGGAACTGATCCTGAAAGATTATAAAGGAAAGAAAATTTATATGCTGGCACCTTTGGTGCGTTCACGTAAGGGACATTACAAAGAACTCTTCGAGCAGATTCGCAAAAAGGGATATTTGTATGTCCGTATAGACGGAGAAGTACGCGAAATCACTCACGGACTGAAACTGGATCGTTATAAAAACCACGACATCGAAGTCGTTGTGGATAAGCTTATCGTGGAAGATAAGGATGACAAGCGGTTGAAACAGAGTGTCGCTACTGCTATGCGGCAGGGCGACGGATTATTGATGATTCTCGATGCACAGACAGAGAGTATCCGGCACTACAGTAAACGCCTGATGTGCCCTGTCACGGGACTGTCGTATCGTGAACCGGCTCCGCACAACTTTTCGTTCAATTCTCCGCAGGGAGCTTGTCCGCGTTGTAAGGGATTGGGAGTAGTCAGTCAGATTGATGTAGATAAGGTGATTCCTGATAAAGAGTTGTCTATATATGAAGGGGCGATAGCTCCTTTAGGTAAATATAAGAATGCAATGATTTTCTGGCAGATCGGTGCTTTGCTGGAGAAATATGATGCGTCATTGAAGACTCCCGTAAAAGATTTGCCAAATGATGCAATCGACGAGATTCTGTATGGCTCGGACGAACGTATCAAGATAAAAAGCTCTTTGATAGGTACTTCTTCCGATTATTTTGTGACGTATGAAGGTGTTGTCAAGTATATCCAGATGTTGCAGGAGAAAGATGCTTCGGCCACTGCACAGAAATGGGCGGAACAATTTGCCAAAACCACAGTTTGCCCTGAATGTAAGGGAGCGAAACTGAATAAGGAAGCACTCCACTTCCGTATCCATGATAAAAACATCAATGAACTTTCAAATATGGACATCAATGAGTTGTATGACTGGTTGATGAAAGTGGACGAATTTCTGACGGATAAGCAGAAAATGATTGCCGCAGAGATTTTGAAGGAGATACGTACCCGCTTAAAATTCCTGTTGGATGTAGGATTGGATTATCTGTCTTTGAACCGTAGTTCCGTCAGTCTGTCGGGTGGGGAGAGTCAGCGTATCCGTCTGGCCACACAAATTGGTTCTCAACTGGTCAATGTGCTTTATATTCTTGACGAGCCGAGCATCGGGCTGCACCAACGTGATAACCTGCGGTTAATCAACTCCTTGAAAGAATTGCGTGATATGGGTAACTCTGTGATCGTGGTAGAGCATGATAAAGATATGATGCTGGCTGCCGACTATGTGATTGACATGGGGCCTAAAGCCGGACGACTGGGGGGAGAAGTTGTTTTTGCCGGAACTCCGCAAAAGATGTTGAAGACCGGTACACTTACTTCACAGTATCTCAACGGACAAACTGCCATCGAAGTGCCTTCCAAGCGGCGTCCCGGTAATGGAAAATCTTTATGGTTGCATGGCGCTAAAGGGAATAATCTGAAGAATGTAGATGTCGAATTTCCGTTAGGCAAACTGATTTGTGTTACGGGAGTATCCGGTAGTGGTAAGTCTACGTTGATAAATGAAACTTTGCAACCGATACTTTCGCAGAAGTTCTATCGTTCTTTGCAGGATCCTTTGGAATACGATTCTATTGAAGGATTGGAGAACATAGATAAGGTTGTCAATGTGGACCAGTCTCCGTTGGGGCGTACTCCGCGTTCCAATCCTGCCACTTATACCGGTGTCTTTTCAGATATCCGCAGTCTTTTTGTCGGATTGCCGGAAGCTAAGATTCGTGGTTATAAACCCGGTCGTTTTTCTTTTAATGTCTCCGGCGGACGTTGTGAGGCATGTTCCGGGAATGGCTACAAGACAATCGAAATGAATTTCCTGCCCGATGTATATGTTCCATGTGAAGTTTGTCATGGCAAACGTTATAACCGCGAAACCCTGGAAGTGCGTTTCAAGGGAAAATCCATTGCCGATGTGCTCGATATGACCATTAACCGTGCGGTAGAGTTCTTTGAAAATGTTCCTCAGATTCTGAATAAAATTAAGACTATCCAAGATGTTGGATTGGGATACATTAAATTAGGGCAATCATCAACCACCCTTTCGGGAGGTGAAAGCCAGCGCGTAAAATTGGCAACGGAGCTTTCGAAACGAGATACGGGAAAAACTTTGTATATTCTTGATGAACCGACTACCGGTCTGCATTTTGAAGATATCCGTGTGCTGATGGGAGTATTAAATAAATTGGTGGATAAAGGTAATACTGTGATCGTCATTGAGCATAATCTGGATGTGATAAAGATGGCGGATTACATTATCGACATGGGCCCCGAAGGCGGTAAAGGGGGAGGGGAACTTCTCAGTTTCGGGACACCGGAAGAGGTTGCGAAGAGTACAAAAGGATATACCCCGAAGTTTCTTCGCGAAGAACTGAGAATCGATTGAGAATTTATATACACGATATTAACTTGTTAAATAACAAAGAGTTAATATCGTATTTATACAAAGTTAACTTCCTGCAACTACGAAGTTTACTTTGTAGAGTTACGTTATTAACTTACTAATAGCAGTTTTTTTCTATGGCTGCTCCAATATACATATATCTATGAAAATCAATAAGACCAATGCTGCCCGTCTGTTGGATAAGGCCAAAATCTCCTATGAACTTATCCCTTACGAGGTAGACGAAAATGATTTGAGCGCTGTGCATGTAGCGGCCAGTTTGGGAGAGAATATTGATCAGGTTTTTAAAACTCTTGTGCTTCATGGCGATAAAACGGGATACTTCGTTTGCGTGATTCCCGGAGACAAAGAGGTAAATCTGAAGCTTGCCGCAAAGGTGTCCGGTAATAAGAGTTGTGATATGATTCCTATGAAAGAGCTTCTTTCCGTCACCGGATATATCCGCGGTGCCTGTTCGCCTGTCGGAATGAAAAAACATTTTTCCACCTATATCCATGAAACCTGTCTGGAGTTTCCGTATATTTATGTAAGTGCGGGGCAACGCGGATTACAGATAAAAATTGATCCTAAAGAGCTAATAAACGAGGTTCGGGCGGAAGTTTGTGTATTATATACTGTTTAATTTCAGTAAAAAGTATATATTTGCAGAAAATATCTATTTAATAATCTAATATTCTAATTTTATGTTTGAAGGACAACCTAAGGGTTTGTATGCTCTGGCACTTGCCAACACAGGCGAGCGATTCGGTTACTATACCATGCTTGCGATTTTTACTTTGTTTCTACAAGCAAAGTTTGGTTACACTGCTGCTGAAACTTCTACCATTTTCGGATGCTTTTTGGCTGCTGTTTATTTTATTCCGTTCTTTGGTGGTATTCTTGCCGATAAGTTTGGTTATGGCAAAATGGTGACAATGGGTATTGTAGTCATGTTTATCGGCTACGCACTGCTTGCCATTCCGACTTCCAACGATTCCGGCAAAGTAATGATGTTTGGTGCACTGGCTCTGATTGCTTGCGGTACCGGACTTTTTAAAGGTAATTTGCAGGTAATGGTGGGTAATTTGTATGATGCCCCTGAATATAGCTCCAAACGTGACACGGCGTTCAGTATATTCTATATGGCTATCAATATCGGTGCGATGTACGCTCCGACAGCTGCTACAAAGGTAACCAACTATATGTTGGGCAAGGCAGGGCTTTCGTATGTTCCTCAGATTCCTTCATTGGCACATCAATATCTTGACGGTACAATCACTCCTGCTAACCAGGCTACTTTGGAATCATTGCAGGCTGCACAGAACTTTACCGGCGACATTGCCACATTCTGTACTACTTATATCGATAAGCTTTCTGAAGCATATAACTATGGATTTGGTGTGGCATGTGTATCATTGATTATTTCGATGTTGATTTACGTCGCTTTCCGCTCTACATTTAAACATGCCGACTACAACTCTAAACAAGCTAAACCGGCTAACGTAGTTGAGGAGAAGTTGACTCCGGAACAAACCAAACAGCGCATCGTGGCTTTGTTGCTTGTATTTGCCGTAGTTATTTTCTTCTGGATGGCTTTCCACCAGAACGGACTGACACTGACATTCTTTGCACGTGATTATACTGCACAAGAGGTGACCGGACTCGACCGTTTGGGCTTCAATATCGTGAACCTCACCTTCTTGTTGATTGTTATTTACGGACTTTTTTCACTGTTCCAGGGAAAGACCGGCAAATCAAAAATGATTGCCGGTATAGTAGTTGCTGCCGCACTTCTCTGTCTGGGATGGAGCTATAGCTCTATGGATCCTACTGTTAATATTCTGCCTCAGATCTTCCAGCAATTCAATCCGTTCTTCGTGATTGCCTTGACTCCGGTTTCATTGGCGGTATTTGGATATCTTGCCAGAAAAGGGAAAGAACCTTCTGCTCCGCGTAAAATCGGTATCGGTATGATGATTGCCGTATGCGGTTTCTTGATAATGGCCATTGGGTCTATCGGGTTGCCTACTCCGGATGCTCTGGCAGCCAGTGGCATCGAGAAAGACGCACTGGTTTCTCCAAACTGGTTGATCTCTACTTATCTGGTGCTTACTTTCGCCGAGTTGTTCCTCTCTCCGATGGGTATTTCGTTTGTTTCGAAAGTAGCTCCTCCCAAATACAAAGGTATGATGATGGGTGGATGGTTTGCCGCAACTGCCATTGGTAACTACCTCGTTGCCATCATTGGTTATCTGTGGGGTGGCATGCAGTTGTGGATGGTATGGAGTGTACTTATCGTATGCTGTCTGCTGGCCGCTCTGTTCATCTTCTCTATCATGAAGAAACTTGAAAAAGTAGCATAACCTTCGGGTTGTATCTATACACCAAACGCCCCGTTACATTATTTGTTATTACGATAACAATATATGTAACGGGGCGTTTCTTATATTGGCATTTTCTTTACATGCGCATCAGAGTTCCAATCCCATGATATAGTCATTCATATAATATCCGTTTCCGATGTGAAAATCACCTTCACGTAATTTTTTCATCCCTTTATGTTCATAAAAGTGCAATGCCTTGTTATTCCGGTTGACATTTAATTCCATCAGACAGGGAGACGGATGAATCTCTTTGATGTATTGTACTGCGTGGTCAAATAGTTTGCTTCCCAGGTGTGCTCCCTGAAAAGAGGGAAGGACATATATTTTCTGGAGATGAAACACATCATCTCCTTGAGGCTGTACTGATACATAGCCGCAAGGTTCATCTTCCTGGTAAGCGATGAAGTATACGTGTCCTTCTTCTTCCATTTGTTTGCGGATATTCAGGGGCGCGTACATCCATTCCATCATGTAGTCAAGTTGATCGGGCGAAAGTATTTCTTTGTAGGTAGCCGGAAATACCTGTTTCGCCAGTTTGTTAATCAGTATGCAATCATCTGAAGTGGCTTTTCGGATAGTAAACATGTTTGTTGTATTTTTCGGTTTATGTCGCAAATATAGTGATAATTTGCTTTTATAATAAGGTGGAGGTATCTTAATAAGTTAATTAGTGTGAATTTAAGGTACTTTGCATTGCATAGTACTAAAGTTATGCATATATTTGTCGCATCAAAAAGGTAAAGCTTATGAATGTAGATAATGTAAAGTCGCAAATGCGAAAAGGCATGCTGGAATATTGCATCATGCTGCTGTTGCATAAAGAGCCGGCTTACGCTTCGGATATCATCCAGAAGTTGAAAGAGGCAAAGCTGATTGTGGTGGAGGGCACATTGTATCCATTGTTGACCCGATTGAAAAACGATGATTTACTTAGTTACGAATGGGTGGAATCTACACAGGGACCGCCACGGAAGTATTATAAGCTGACAGAGAAAGGCGAGTTGTTCCTTGGCGAACTGGAACTTTCGTGGAGGGAGCTGAACGAAACTGTGAATCATATTGCTAATAGAGAATCCATTTAAAAAGAAATAAAGATGAAAAAAACATTAACCGTAAATTTAGGTGGAACCGTTTTTCATATCGACGAGGATGCCTACCGGTTGCTCGATAATTATTTGTGCAACCTAAAACTTCACTTTCGCAAACAAGAAGGAGCAGAGGAGATTGTGAACGATATAGAGAATCGCATCTCCGAACTATTTGCCGAGAAGTTGGCTGCCGGATCGCAAGTGATTACGATTACCGACGTAGAAGAAGTGATTGCCCGGATGGGAAAACCCGAAGATTTTGGTGAGGAGAGTGAGGAAGACGAACCTCAAAAGACAGCCGGACATACAGGGGCACAATCCGGCACAACCATTCATCGCCGTTTTTACCGTAATCCGGATGATAAAATATTGGGAGGGGTGATTAGCGGGCTGGCTGCATATCTGAACTGGGATGTAACGCTGTTGCGACTGATTATGTTCGTTGTGCTGATCTGTGGATATGGAGTGTTGATTCCTATATACATCCTCTGTTGGCTGATTATTCCCGAGGCCCGTACGGCAGCCGAGAAGTTGAGTATGCGCGGCGAGGATATCACCATAGAGAATATCGGTAAGACGGTGACTGATGGGTTTGAAAGGGTAGCCAACGGGGTGAACAATTATGTAAATTCAGGTAAGCCCCGCAGTTTTCTGCAGAAGGTGGGCGATGCGTTGGTATCAATAGCGGGTTTCTTTCTGAAAGCCTGTCTGGTGGTGCTCGCCATTATATGCAGTCCGGTGCTTTTTGTGCTTGCCATTGTTTTTGTTGCTCTGGTGATTGCTGCCATTGCAGTAGCCATTGGTGGCGGAGCTGCTCTCTATCATATGCTGCCAGCAGTCGATTGGTCACCGCTGATCTCCACTTCGCCGATGATGACCATTGTAGGAAGTATTGCAGGAGTAGCATTGGTGGGCATACCTTTGGCGGGGATCATTTATGCTATTCTCCGACAGATATTTGATTGGCCGGCTATGGCGTCCGGACTGAAATGGTCTTTATTGATACTGTGGGTGCTGGCAGCCGTAATCTTTGTTATCAACCTGTCTTATTTGGGATGGTCTTATCCTTTCCTTTTGGTCGGATGACCTGTCCATGAATAGATTGACATGTGTAGAAATACCTTCCGTTGTGTGTCCGGAAGGTATTTTTTTTGTAGATAATATGCGTTTTATTTCAAAATCGGGGATTCGGGTATGAGTATCCGTAAATCATATACAACCGCTCTTTTTTGTTCCGGTAATTTTGCAATTAAATATATCGGCTATCAAAATAACTTATTAAAATGTTGAATAATATGAGAATGAAATCTGTTTTACTAACGCTTTTAGCAACCTTATTTATGAATTTACACGCAGCGGCACAAGATCCCATAAAGCAGTGGCACAATGGTAAACGAATTTTAGTTGCCTACTTTTCGGCAACCGGTACTACGGCGGAAGCTGCAAAGAAACTGGCTCGGGTTACGGGTGGTGAATTGTATGCCATCACTCCTGCAAAACCTTATACGAATGCCGATCTTGACTGGCATAACAAACAATCGCGCAGCTCGGTGGAGATGAACGATCTGAAATCACGTCCGGTCCTTAAGAATAAAAAAGAAAACATAGCCGATTATGAAGTGATCTTTATCGGCTATCCCATCTGGTGGAATCTTGCACCTCGGGTTGTGAACACTTTCATTGAAAGTCATGATCTTAAAAATAAGATCATCATACCTTTTGCCACTTCGGGGGGAAGCAGTATTACAGGTAGTGAGACAGCATTGAAAAAAGACTATCACAATTTGAAATGGAAAGAAGGAAGATTACTTAATCGTGCCAATGAAAAATCCATTCGTGAGTGGGTCGATAAGTTAGGGTACTGACTATCTGGAACCAAAAACAATGATAACGTATTTATTTATCGGTAGCATTGGCTTGTAGAGAGCGATGCTGGTCGTACTTGCCATACTGCATACGGATGACGCTTGCGAAGATTACCCCTCACGTTACAATCCTGTTTGACGTGAGGGTGATCTTTTTAAGTTAAAAAAATGTCTTATTCTGCGACTATACACAAATCTTTTGTTATTTTTGTTTGTTACACAACGAAAAAAGTATATAAGTGTATGGGCGAGCATATATGTTTCAGAAGAAATGAAAGACTGGCAACGGTAAACCCGCATTGGCGGGGTAATCCTGTGGTGAGAGGAAAGTTTGTCAATCGCCAGCATCGTTTTCGTCCCGGGATGGGAAGTGTCTTGAAATGGCGCCTTTCTCCCAATCCGCAGCGGAAAGAGAAGAAGAGTGTGAAGTGGAATCCCCGGATGAGTTATCTGCGTTCATTGGAAGGGGTGGTCGGTAATTCGCTGATATGGCTGGGGCATAACTCCTTCTTCCTTCAATTGGTAGGAAAACGTGTCATGTTCGATCCTGTTTTTGGAGATATCCCTTTTGTCAAACGTCAGAGTGATTTTCCGGCAAACCCCGATATTTTTACCGATATAGATTACCTGCTTATCAGTCACGACCATTTCGACCATTTGGATAAGCAAAGTGTAGCCCGGCTGGTGAAGAACAATCCCCGGATGAAACTTTTCTGTGGGTTGGGGACGGGTGAATTGATAAAGAGTTGGTTTCCGGAGCTTGAGGTAACGGAGGCCGGATGGTACCAACAGATAGAAGATGACAGGTTGAAGATTACTTTTCTTCCTGCCCAGCATTGGAGCAAGCGTTCGGTGCGTGACGGAGGACGAAGGCTGTGGGGAGCGTTTATGGTACAGGGTGACGGCATCTCCATCTATTACAGCGGCGATACCGGATATTCCAGGCATTTCCGTGAGATACCCGAGCTATTCGGGACACCCGATTATGCTTTGGTGGGTATCGGTGCTTATAAGCCGCGTTGGTTTATGCAGCCCAATCACATTTCACCTTACGATGCACTGACAGCGTCCACCGATATGAAAGCAGCTCTTACCATCCCGATGCATTATGGTACGTTCGACTTGTCGGACGAACCTCTGCATGACCCTCCGCAGGTTTTTGCTGCCGAAGCAAAGAAACGTAGGATAGACGTGTATATTCCGGTACTTGGAGAGATTGTCAAGTTGAAGCGGATGTAAGCTTTCCGAAGGAGTAAACGGACACTCTGTTCTGCTAAAATAAAGGCTCTGTTCCGTCGGAACAGAGCCTTTATTTTAGCAGAACAGAGCCTTTATTTGGAATCTGTAGTGTTTGGTTTCAACCATTTGTCCAGCCATTCGAAGAAAGTGCGTTGCCACAACACACCGTTTTGCGGTTTCAATACCCAGTGGTTCTCGTCCGGATAAATAAGCAGTTCAGCCGGTACGCCACGCATTACGGCAGCGTCGAACGCAGCCATGGCCTGATTGGCAAGGATACGGTAATCTTTCTCACCGTGGATGCAAAGAATCGGGGTATCCCATTTTTCGACGAACAAGTGCGGAGAGTTCGCAAAAGTGCGCTGGGCAACCGGATTCTGCTTTTCCCAGTATGCGCCTCCCATATCCCAATTGGCAAACCATTTCTCTTCTGTCTCCAGATATTGCATCTCCATGTTGAAGATACCATCGTGGGCAATGAAGGCTTTGAAACGTTTGTCGTGATGTCCTGCCAGCCAGTAGACGGAGAATCCTCCGAAGCTGGCACCCACACAGCCCAGGTGGTCTTTGTCAACGAAAGGTTCTTTTGCCATTTCGTCGATTGCCGTGAAATAATCCTTCATGCATTGGCCACCGTAATCTCCGCTGATAGCTTCGTTCCATTCCACTCCGAAACCAGGAAGTCCGCGGCGGTTCGGTGCTACAACGATATAGCCGTTGGCAGCCATAATCTGCATGTTCCAGCGATAACTCCAGAATTGGCTTACCGGGCTCTGTGGACCGCCTTCGCAGAAGAGCAGTGTCGGATATTTCTTATTCGGATCGAACTGGGGCGGATAGATGACCCATGTCAGCATTTCTTTACCATCTGTCGTTTTCATCCAGCGTCCTTCAACTTTGCCCATCTCTATCTGATCGTAGATCTGCTTGTTCTCTTGAGTCAGTTGTGTCGTCTGCCCATCCAGGGAAACGGCATAAATTTCATCTCCCATGCTCATAGAGTGACGTTTGGCAATCAGTTTATCACCGAAGAGGGCAACGCCTTCGTAGTCGTACATACCCGAAGTGACAGGACGTACAGAATCATTGGCCAGATCGAGTGAGTAGATTTGAGTTTCACCGTGCCATACACCGGTGAAATAGATCGTCTTGGCATCCTGGCTCCATACGAATGCATCTACATTCGAATCGAACGCTTTGCTGGCAAAACGTTTTTCTCCGGTTTCCAGATTCATGATGAAGAGACGGTTCTGGTCTGCTTCGTAACCATCACGTTCCATACTTTGCCAGGCGATGCTCTTTCCATCCGGAGAATATTGCGGATTAGTATCATAACCCATCATACCTTCGGTGATATTTATTGTTTTCTTGGTATTGAGGTCGTATACATAGATATCCGAGTTGGTAGAAATGGCATAAGCCAGTCCCGTTTTCTTTCGACAGGTATAAGCCACTTTATCCGAGGTCGTGTTCCATGCCAGTTGTTCGATACCTCCCCATGGTTTCATCGGACTTTCGTAAGGCTCACCTTCCAGCACGTCTACGATGTTGGTTACCGACTTGCCATCGAAATCGGCGATAAAGGGGTGGGGGGCAGTTGTCACCCATTCATCCCAATGTTTGTACATCAGGTCGGTGATGATGATGCCGGTTGCTTTGTCCAGGTCAGGATATTTGTCAGCCGTGCTTTTAACAGTCTTTACTTGGGCGATGAACAGTATCTTCTTGCCGTCCGGCGAGATGGAATATCCTTCGATATCTCCGTCATAATTGGAAATCTGTTTGCGTCCGCTACCGTCGGGGTTCATTTCGTACAGTTGGCTGCTGCCGTTGTCGTTGCTCAGGAAAAGCAGTTTGCTTCCGTCCGTTGCCCAAGTCACTTCATTTTCTTGAAAAGGAGTGTGAGTGATTTGCCGGTTGTCGGTTCCGTCTGCGTTCATCACAAAAACTTCCCGGTTGCTTTTGTTTTCGGGTACACTGTAGTAAGCCACTGTATAGGCTATCTGCTTTCCATCGGGCGATACGGAGAGTCCGCCGATACGTCCCATTGCCCAGAGTGCTTCGGGAGTCATCCGCTTCCCCTCGATTTTGATATCGGATTTTCCGATCAGCGCCTGGTCCGTTTTGCCTGCATCCTTGGTTCCGCCACAGGATGCTAACATCATTGTTGCCGACATAATAAATAGGTTTACTTGTCTCATAAGTTTTTAATAATTGATTATTTGAGTTGCGAAGATAAGCAAAAATCAGGTCAAATCTGCTTTTTTTGCCAGTTTCCTTTCTTTATATAGATGTACGACAGAGTCAGGATACAGATTCCGTATAAATGCTCTGTAGTCCAGCAGAAGGCTACGTCTACTCTCAGATAGAGGATGACATACGTGATATAAGCCAGATAGACAGCCAGCACGCAGAGTTCCAATCCCAGTGCTGTACGTGTATTGCCCGTTCCGGATACCGCCTGGAAATAAACATTGGCCGGGACCAATATCAGATAGGCGGAACATAATACCCATAACGAGGGGATGGAAGCCTCTTTCAGATCCGGTATATCTGTATAGATACTTAACACCAGATCAGGGAAGAGGGCGAAGAACAGTACCAGAGGTAATACAAAAACATAGCCGATGCGTACATGCTGCCGGATAGTTCCGGGTACGCTTTTAATCTCTCCTGCGCCTATCAGGTTGCTCACCAGTGAACCGCATGTGGTGGCAAATGCCATCGCAACCATAAACGGAATACCCGATACGTTGCGGATAATGTTCGTAATGGCCAGTGCGCGTTCGCCCAGATGTTCCACAAAAAGGAAGAACATGAACCAGGTGGATAGTGAGAAGAAATTTTGGATCATAGTCCAAAAAGATACGTTTAATATTCGTTTTAATGTTTCCGGTTGGAAACTGGGAAGCTGGTTCAGTGCATACTTCTTACAGTCTATCCGCTTCCAAGTATAGACGATGAAGAAGATGACCGATACCATTTCGGCCAGTGACGACCCGATAGCAGCTCCGGCAATACCTAATGCGGGGAAGCCAAACTTACCGAATATCAGGATATAGTTGAATACTATGTTGGACAATACCATTACGATTGAATTCAATGTCAGGGTCTTGGTCTGTGTGGTACCTACAAAAAATGCCCGGAACATCACGCCGACGAAAGAGAAAAAGAAACCAAAAACTCTCCAGTTGATATAGCTGATGGACGCGTCATAAATGTGCTGCGAACTGATAACCAGTTTCAGCAAATGAGGAGAGAAGCATAAAGAAAGGGTAAATGCCACTATTGCCAATGCCAGCAAAAAATAGACCCCCTGATAGAATATCGGTCCGATGGTGCGGTATTGTTGCTCGCCGTTTCGCCGGGCTATCAGGATTTGTGCTCCGATGCTGAATCCGAACGCCATCATGAAAATGGCCAGATAATATACGCCTGCGATGGCCGAGGCTCCCAGTTCGATTTCGCCTACCCGTCCCAGGAAGGCAGTGTCTGTCATACCTATTAATTGTTCCATGATCAGGCTGATCAGGATAGGGTAGGCTATGAGCCATATCTCTTTGTATGTGTATTTGGTAGTCATGTTTTTATATATTCTATAAAGGGGAAAAAAAGCCGGACAAACATATACTGCTTGCCCGGCTCTTCGGTCTTTAAGCTAATTTTTATTTCTTATCGCTTATTCTGCTTATTAGCCCGTTCTTTTGCCATCTGTTCCTGCTGTTTCTGCATGGCTTCCAGACGTGCGGCAAATCCGGTCTTCTTCATTTGCTTCGGATCTTTTTTCTTTGCTTCCAGATCGGCGAGCAACTTGTCTTCGTCAGTTGTCCGGCGCAGTATGATCATGGTTACCACACTGATCAAAGTCGAAATGAAGTAGTAATAGTTCAATCCCGAAGGATAGTCGTTCAAGACGAAGAGGAACATAATCGGCATCAGATACATCATCCACTTCATTGCTGCCATTTGCGGCTGGGCACCTGTATCCTGCTGCTGCATCGTGTACTTCGTGTTCAGGATATTGGTAATGGTCATCAGCAGGCAGAACAAGCTGAGGTGATTACCCAAGAACGGAATATGGAACGGGAAAGTGATGAATGCGTCATAGGTCGATAAGTCGTCCGCCCAAAGGAAACTCTGCTGGCGGAGTTCGATAGCGCTCGGCACAAACATGAACAATGCCATCAGGATAGGGAATTGAACAAGCATCGGCAAACAGCCGCCCATCGGGCTTACACCGTATTGACTGTATAGTCCCATTACCTCCTGCTGTTTCTTCATCGCATCTTCCTGCTTGGGATATTTCTTATTGATCTCGTCTATTTTCGGTTTCAGTACACGCATCTTGGCCGATGACATATAAGTTTTCCAGGTTGCCGGAAAAACCACAACTTTCACCATAATTGTCAATAGCAACAGTACGATACCCATACCTAATCCCCAACCTGACAACCAGTCGAACACGTTGATGGTGATCCATTTGTTGATCCATCGAATCAACGGCCAACCCAAATATACCAGGTTGTTGAGTTCCCATTTCTCTTCACGTCCCTTGTCCAATGCGGTCAGTGTTTTATAGTGGTTCGGGCCGAAGTAGAAATACATGTCGGTCGGTTGCTTACCGGTAGGATCGAAGAACGTACTCATTTCAGCCGAGTAGTCTTTGATGTAGCCACTTCCCTGTTTCTCCATTTTCGATCTGACCGTAGTCTTTTCGAAATCCTGTTCTGCAATGAATACAGAAGAGAAGAACTGGTTTTTGAAAGCAATCCAGTCCAGACGCTCCGGTACTGACTTTTCATCGTCTTTACTTGCCGAAAGGTTGTCCACATCATCACCTGTATATTTGTAGGTGAGGTCTGCCAAACGGTTCTCGTAAGTATATCCTTTCTCGATCTGGCGGGCACGTTGTGACCACGAGATGTCCACATAGTTTGTAGTAGCAGCCAATTTGCCTTCCATACCTGTTGCTTTAATCACAAAGCTCATCAGATAATTATCCGGTTTCAGTGTATAAATAAAGTCGATATAGCTGGCACTGTCGGCGGCCAGACGCATCGTAACACTGCTGTCTGTTTTATTGACTGCTTCGAAATAGAAGTCTTTTGTCTGGAGGGCACCCTTCTTATTGTAGAAGTTGAAGTTCATGGAAGCATCGCTGCCGTTGAACAACACAACCGGTTTCTTATCTTGTCCCATGTAGTTTTTCAACAGGGCAGAGTAAACGCGGCCGCCTTTGTTATCCAGAGTGATTTCTACCAAATTGTTCTGGATAGTAGTAAACGCCTCTTTACCTTGGGTGGCATTGAAGAAGAGAGATGCCGAATCGGCGGCTGTTTCCTCTTTTTCATTAGCCAGTGCAGCTTCGGTTTTGGCTTTCAGTGCTTCTTCTTGCTGCTGTACCACGGCTATAGAGTCATAATACCGCTTCTGGGCGGCTATTTGCTCCTCGCTGGGACGGCTCAGAAAACTGAATCCTACCAGTAATATACCTATTAAAACGAGGCCTGTGATGGTGTTTTTATCCATTCTCTTGTTTTAGTGATTAATGATTAATAATCTATACGATAGTGATTTTACTTATCGATTGCAGCCTTAATGAACGATACGAACAACGGATGCGGGTGTAGCACCGTACTGCTGTATTCCGGATGGAACTGCGTTCCGATGTACCATTTCAATGTAGGGATCTCTACAATCTCTACCAGGTCCGATTCCGGATTGATACCTACACATTTCATGCCGGCCTCTTCGAATTGCTTGCGATAGTCGTTGTTGAATTCGTAACGGTGGCGATGACGCTCCTGAATATGTTCTTGTTTATAAGCTTCGTATACTTTAGAGTCTTTTTTCAAGACGCATTCGTAAGCACCCAGACGCATTGTACCTCCCATATTGGTGATGGCCTTCTGCTCTTCCATGATGTCGATAACGTTATGTTTGGTCTTTTCGTCCATTTCAATAGAATTGGCATCGGCATAACCCAGTACGTTGCGGGCAAATTCGATGGCCATGCATTGCATACCCAGGCAGATACCAAAAGTCGGAATGTTGTGTTCGCGGGTGTACTTGGCAGCTACGAACTTACCTTCGATACCACGTGAACCGAATCCCGGACAGATAACTACTCCGTCTACATGTCCCAACTGTTCGTCCACGTTGTCCGGAGTGAGGTGTTCGGATGATACATATTCTATTTTAACTTTACGGTCATTATAAGTGGCAGCCTGTGATAATGATTCCAGGATAGACTTATACGCATCCTGCAGTTCAACGTATTTACCTACCATTGCAATAGTCACCGTTTCGGTAGCATTGGCACGACGGTTCAGGAAGTCTTTCCAAGGTCCCAACGGCGGACGTTCGCCCACAGGTAAGCCCATTTTCTGAAGTATGGTTTCGTCCAAGCCTTGTTCCTGCATCAACAGGGGTACTTCATATATAGTTGAAGCATCGATTGACTGAACGACCGCATTCTCGGCAACATTACAGAACAATGCCACTTTCTTACGCAGGTTGGCGTTCAGGTCATGTTCGGTACGAAGCACCAGAATATCCGGTTGCACTCCGAGTGACTGCAATTCTTTTACAGAGTGTTGGGTCGGTTTGGTTTTCAGTTCTTGAGCGGCAGACAGGAAAGGCACATAAGTTAAATGCACGCACAACGCATTCTGTCCCAACTCCCATTTCAACTGACGGATACTTTCCAGATAAGGCAAGGACTCGATGTCACCTACCGTGCCTCCGATTTCTGTAATTACAAAGTCGAACTTATACTTGTTGCCCAGCAACTTGACGTTACGCTTGATTTCATCCGTGATGTGGGGAATGACTTGAATGGTTTTTCCCAGATAGTCTCCACGGCGTTCTTTATCAATGACGCTCTTATAGATACGGCCTGTCGTGATATTGTTGGCCTTTGTAGTCTGGATGCCCAGGAAACGTTCGTAGTGTCCTAAGTCAAGGTCGGCTTCATGGCCGTCTACAGTCACGTAGCATTCTCCGTGTTCATAAGGGTTCAATGTTCCCGGGTCAATGTTGATGTACGGGTCAAACTTTTGGATAGTTACTTTATAACCTCTTGCTTGCAGCAATTTACCGATGGAAGATGAAATGATACCTTTTCCTAAAGAAGAGGCAACACCACCGGTTACGAAAATATACTTTGTTTCTCCCACAGCTATAACTGTTTTAATAATTTGTTTCTAAATCGTTTGATTTGAATCTTAAAAACCGCAAAATTACAAAAAAATGGGGAAGAACGGATGCTTTCTACAAAACAAATTTATTAAAAAATGCAATTCCGGGTTCCGAAATGTTTGGACGACAAAAAGTTGTATGCCTCTAACGGATGAATGGGGCTTTATCCGTCTGGTAGCATAAGTAGCATAAACCTGTCTACAGGATAAATCCGTGTAGCTCATGCATGCCATACAAATTCCGGTAAAACAGATCGGTTGTTTCATCGATCCGTTTGATCGGTTATTCCTATTAAAAATGAGCGAATTTTATGTAATCTAAACTATTTAATGTAAATTTGCCCTCAAATTTGTTATAAAAATGAAGACTAGTCACATCTCAACATTAGCATTTGCAATCCTGTTTTCTTCGTCAGTGATGGCGCAGAAGACGATAAAACCGGTTTCCGAGACAGTGCAAAATGAAGTGAAAGCTGATACACTTTCCGAGGTGCTTCAGCAGTACCTTCTCCTGAAACTGAATCTGGATGGTCCGAAGCCCAAGATGGATACAGTGTCCATCTTATATAATAATTATATAGGAGAGTTGGAATACCTCAATGATCCTTCAGTACCTATGCGTTATGTGAAAACAGATCCGGATTACTACCGCCTGTTTGTTCCGCTAACTTATTATTATTCGCCTATTGCGGAATATTCTACTATGCGCTGGAAATTTAAAGAGCCTTTTACTGCACCTTCTCTTAATGAGCAGTTATCACCGTGTGACACTTTGCAGTTTACCAAAATCAAGAGATCGGCCCGGCTGGTAGATGCTGCTTTGATGGATTTATACCTGAACCATCCCAATTTGGTTGTTACTACCGAAGATCATATAATGAGCCGTAAATTGTATCATGGCAATAAAAAGATTGAAATTCCGAAGACGGAAGTGAAAAGCCTGTTCCGTGCAGATAAGGTAGAAGAGAATGTAGGTGAAGCAGAAATGGTAATTTCGAAACCTAACTGGTGGGTGACGGGAGGTAACGGTTCGCTTCAAATTACTCAGAACTATATATCGGACAACTGGTATAAAGGTGGTGAGAGTAACAATGCTGTAATGGCTAATTTACAGTTGTTTGCCAATTACAATGACCGTGAGAAAGTACAGTTTGAGAATCTGTTGGAGGCTAAATTGGGATTCAACTCTTCTCCATCAGATGAATATCATAAGTATTTGGTCAATACTGACCAGTTGCGCTTGTATTCCAAATTAGGTATCCAGGCTGCACATAATTGGTATTATACTATCACCGGTGAGTTTAAGACTCAGTTTGCCAAAGGTTATAAGGCTAACAGTGAAGAACTGGTTGCTGCTTTCCTTGCTCCTGCTGATGTGATTGTCAGTGTCGGTATGGATTATAAGCTGAAAAAGAAAAAATTCAACCTTTCCGTATTCATGTCTCCATTGACCTATAACCTTCGTTATATTGGTAACAAAAATGTGGACGAAACCAAGTTCGGACTGGATAAAGGTAAATGTTCAAAGAATGACTTTGGTGCACAGGTACAACCTACCATTTCATGGACCATTATTCCGTCCATTGTAGTCGATTCCCGTCTGAACTATCTGACTAACTATAAATGGGTACGCATTGAGTGGGAAAATACTTTCAATTTTGTATTGAACCGTTATCTTTCTACTAAGCTTTTTGTGCATGCACGCTTTGATGACAGTGCAAAGCCGACCACCGGTAGCAGTTATTTCCAGTTGAAAGAGTTGCTCAGTTTTGGTCTGAACTATAAATGGTAAAGGAATAGTTGACAGAAAGATAAATATGGGGCCGGCTGGAGTTTTCAGTCGGCTCTGTTGTTTCCGGTAGTGCAAATTTCATCGCTGTAATTAAAATGTTATACTTAAAGAAAGCGCCTTATGATTAAACAAGATTATCTGATACGAATGATTCAGGAAATCATTTCATTAATTGTTAATATGATTTTGAATAAAAAGAAGTTTCGTAAGGATGAATGGACAGAGTACGACTGTCTTACACGACAGATTTTAGGACTTCCTCAGGAGCAGTTGCAGAGTATGAATCCGGATGAACTGATTGACCATTATGAAGGAGATCCTAACCGGATGGGAAAGATAGAACTGGCTGCCATGACCCTGCTGAAGATTTCGGATGAGATGGAGTCTAATATTTTGCAAAAGTCTAAACTGCGCCAGGATGGGCTCACTTTACTGAAGTATGTTCAGAAAGAAAGCAGTACTTTTTCCATTCAACGGACAGATTTGATTCGGATGATTGAGATAAATGAATGTTTGAAGATGTAAAATAAGGAAATGAACAGAAAGTGATAAAAGAATCGGTTTCTGTTTCTAATTTATTTTAAAATATCGGAGGATGATAACAATTTAGCAGTAAAGCAGGCGAAAAGCCTGCTTTTTCTGTTTCTACTCCTGATTAATGGAGTAAAAAAATACTTCAAAAAGAACTCTTATTGCGCTATAAAAAACATTCAAATACTTCGTAGTTCTCAAACTTATGCTTAAATTTGCCGCAATTTGTAATGTGCAGTTTGCAAAATGACTAATATAATAACTCATCAAGGTATTGTGGAAAACATAAGTGGTTCTCAGGTTTCTGTGAGGATCATCCAAACATCGGCCTGCTCAACTTGCAGTGTCAAGGGACATTGCTCTTCGGCAGATAGCAAAGAGAAGGTAATTGAGATTACCGACACTTCATCTGTATGGAAGGTAGGTGACGAGGTGACAATTATTGGTGCTACTTCCATGGGTATGCAGGCTGTATTTCTGGCCTTTGTTATTCCTCTCTTTCTTTTAATTCTCGGCCTTTTCGTTTTCAAGACAGTTCTTCATAGTGAACTATATGGAGCGCTTGCTGCTTTAGCGGTGCTTGTTCCTTATTATTATATAATATGGCTGAACAGAACTCGGTTGAAACAAAAATTTTCTTTTACTATAAAACCAATAAATAACTAAAAATTATGAATTTGATTCTGATTGCAGTGATTTCTTTGGGAGCTATTGCGCTTGTACTGGCTGCGATATTGTATGTTGCTTCCAAGAAATTTGCCGTGTACGAAGACCCACGAATTGCCCAGGTATCCGAAGTGTTGCCTCAGGCTAACTGCGGTGGATGTGGTTATCCGGGTTGCAGCGGATTTGCTGATGCTTGCGTCAAAGCCGGTTCGCTGGAAGGTAAGTTTTGTCCGGTAGGCGGACAACCTGTGATGTCGCAGGTTGCTTCTATCCTCGGGCTGGACGCCGGAACTGCAGAACCGATGGTGGCAGTGGTTAGATGTAACGGAACCTGCACGAACCGTCCGCGTACAAATATGTATGACGGTGCAAAGAGTTGTGCTATTGCCGCTTCGCTTTATGGTGGAGAAACCGGTTGTAGCTATGGGTGTCTGGGATGTGGCGATTGTGTGGCTGCTTGCCAGTTTGATGCTATTCACATGAATCCCGAAACAGGACTTCCTGAAGTGGATGAAGAAAAGTGTACAGCCTGTGGCGCTTGCGTCAAAGCTTGTCCGAAAGCGATAATCGAACTTCGTGCTAAGGGCAAAAAATCCCGCCGCGTATATGTATCTTGTGTCAATAAAGACAAGGGGGCTGTTGCGCGTAAAGCTTGTACGGTAAGTTGCATCGGTTGTGGTAAGTGTGTCAAGACTTGTCCGTTTGAAGCAATCACACTTGAGAACAATCTTGCTTACATTGACTACAACAAATGTAAGTCTTGTCGTAAGTGTGTTGAAGTTTGTCCCCAGAACACTATCATCGAGTTGAATTTCCCTCCGCGCAAACCCAAAGAGGAAGCACCTGTTGCCGAAGCTGCTAAAACAGCTGAAGCTTAAGAAAACGAGTAATAAACAGATAAAATACAGAATTGTATGTTGAAGACATTTTCAATTGGTGGTGTTCATCCACACGAAAATAAACTGTCAGCACATCAACCCATTATTACGGCGGAAGTTCCGGCAAAAGCTGTAATACTTTTGGGGCAGCATATCGGTGCACCTGCTAAGCCTATTGTGGCAAAAGGTGATGTGGTGAAGGTGGGCACTAAAATAGCCGAAGCCAATGGCTTTGTTTCGGCTGCCATTCACTCTTCTGTCAGTGGCAAAGTCACTAAGGTTGATTCAATCGTCGATGCGAGTGGTTATGCCAAACCTGCTATTTTTATAGATGTAGACGGGGACGAATGGGAAGAATCTATCGATCGCAGCCCTGAACTGGTGAAAGAGTGCGAATTGACTTCGGAAGAGATTGTGAAGAAGATAGCCGATGCCGGTATTGTTGGTTTGGGAGGAGCTTGTTTTCCCACTCAGGTTAAACTCTGTCCGCCTCCTTCATTTAAAGCAGAATGTGTTATTATAAACGCTGTAGAGTGTGAGCCTTATTTAACCGCAGACCATCAGTTGATGTTGGAGCATGCCGAAGAGGTAATGGTAGGAGTTTCCATTCTGATGAAAGCCGTAAAGGTAAATAAAGCATTTATCGGTATTGAAAACAATAAACCCGATGCTATTGAGTTGATGACAAAAGTTGCATCCAGTTATGCTGGTATCGAGGTTGTACCTTTGAAGGTGAAATATCCGCAAGGAGGTGAGAAGCAGCTGATCGATGCTATAACCAAACGTCAGGTTGCGAGTGGTGCACTACCCATCTCTACAGGAGCGGTTGTTCAGAATGTAGGTACAGCATTTGCAGTATATCAGGCTGTGCAGAAAAATAAGCCTTTGTTTGAACGTGTGATTACGGTGACCGGTAAATCGGTTGCTAAACCTTCCAACTTCCTGGCACGTATCGGAACTCCGATGCAACAACTGATTGATGCCTGTGGCGGTTTGCCCGAAGACACCGGAAAGGTAATTGGAGGCGGCCCGATGATGGGTAAAGCATTGGTTAATACCGATGTTCCTACTGCTAAGGGAAGTTCCGGAATTTTGATTATGAGCCGGAAAGAGGCTAAACGCGGAGAAATACAAAATTGCATCCGTTGTGCGAAGTGTGTAAGTGCTTGTCCGATGGGACTGGAACCGTATCTGCTTTCCGCTTTGGCCGAGAACACAGAATTTGAAAGAATGGAATCAGAAAGAATCATGGATTGTATCGAGTGCGGTTCTTGCCAGTTCACTTGTCCTGCCAATCGTCCGTTACTCGACTATTGTCGTTTGGGTAAAGGGAAAGTTGGTGCTATGATTCGTGCACGTCAAGCTAAAAAATAATAAGTATGGAAAATAAATTAATCGTATCATTATCGCCTCACGTTCATGGTGGAGACAGTGTACAGAAAAACATGTACGGTGTGTTGATCGCACTGATTCCTGCCTTCATCGTTTCGCTCGTATATTTCGGACTGGGTGCGTTGATTGTCACAGCGACTTCTGTGATAGCCTGTCTGTTTTTTGAATGGGCAATCGGTAAGTTCTTGCTGAAGAAAGAAACCACTACTATTTGTGATGGGTCTGCTATCATCACGGGGGTGTTGCTGGCATTCAATCTTCCGTCGAACCTGCCTATTTGGATCATTATTTTAGGTGCTTTATTCGCTATTGGTGTCGGTAAGATGTCATTTGGCGGATTGGGAAATAATCCGTTTAATCCGGCATTGGCAGGACGTGTGTTTCTGTTGTTATCATTCCCTGTGCAAATGACTTCGTGGCCGGTGGTTGGTCAGTTGACTGCCTATACTGATGCTACTACCGCTGCTACTCCGTTAGCTTTGATGAAACAAGCCGTTCATGGTGATGCTTCAGCTTTTAGCCAACTTCCTGATGCTTGGAATTTGTTCATTGGTAATAATGGCGGATGTTTGGGCGAGGTGAGTGCAGTCGCTTTGATTCTGGGCCTCCTCTATATGTTATGGAAGAGAATCATTACATGGCATATTCCGGTATCTATTCTGGCCACTGTATTTGTATTCTCAGGCATTATGTACCTGGCCAATCCGGAAGCTTATGCTTCTCCGGTAATCCAGTTGCTTTCGGGAGGTCTGATGCTGGGTGCCATTTTTATGGCGACTGATTATGTGACTTCTCCGATGAGTAAAAAAGGTATGCTGATTTATGGTGTTTGCATCGGTTTGCTGACAGTTGTTATCCGTTTATTCGGTGCATATCCGGAAGGTATGTCATTTGCTATTCTGATTATGAATGCATTCACTCCGCTAATCAATACATATTGTAAACCAAAACGCTTTGGGGAGGTAGCGAAGAAGAAATGAAAAAGTTAGAATCATCATTGAAAAATATGTTGCTGGTACTCACGGGAGTAACAGCTATTTCGGTAGCTCTGCTGGCTTATGTGAATGAGTTGACCAAAGGGCCTATTGCAGAAGCAAATGCAAAAACACTGAATGAGGCTTTAAAAGAAGTCTTACCTGAATTCACGAATAATCCGGTTGCAGAGTGTGATACTATGTTTAGTGAGAAAGACGGTAAGAAGATTGTTGACTTTATTATTTATCCGGCTAAAAACGGAGAACAATGGGTTGGGACGGCGGTTGAAGCTAAATCGATGGGATTTGGCGGAGAGCTGAAAGTACTGGTTGGTTTTGATGCCGAAGGCAAAATCTATAACTATTCATTGTTGTCACATGCCGAGACTCCCGGGCTTGGTTCAAAAGCGGCCGATTGGTTTAAGGAAGGCAATAAAGGTAGTATTAAAGGAATGAATCCGGGTGAGCAACCGTTAACGGTAAGTAAGGATGGTGGACAGGTAGATGCTATTACCGCTTCTACAATCACTTCACGCGCTTTCTTGAATGCCGTGAACGCTGCGTATGGTGCTTATAAAGGCAATGGCGATACTAACGGGACGACCGGTGCTTCTCAGAAAGCCGCTTCGGTACAGGGGTCTGAAACTGCGATTGTCGATTCAGTAGTTATTAAATAAGAAAGGAGTATAAAGATATGAACAACTTTAAAGTATTGATGAATGGGATTGTTAAAGAGAATCCGACATTTGTGCTCCTGCTTGGTATGTGTCCTACATTGGGTACGACTTCTTCGGCCATTAACGGTATGGGCATGGGACTTGCCACTATGTTTGTTTTGATTTGCTCTAATGTGGTGATCTCGTTGATAAAGAACTTGATTCCGGACATGGTACGCATCCCGTCATTTATTGTGGTAATCGCGTCTTTTGTGACTTTGCTTCAGATGGTGATGCAGGCTTATGTCCCTGGATTGTATGCTACATTAGGGCTTTTTATTCCGTTGATTGTTGTGAACTGTATTGTATTGGGACGTGCAGAAGCATTTGCAGCTAAGAATAATGCTCTTTCGTCCATGTTCGACGGAATTGGTATGGGACTGGGCTTTACGATTGCTCTTACATTGTTGGGAGCTGTCCGCGAGTTTCTGGGTACAGGTAAGATATTCAACTTGTCAATCATCCCCGAAGAATATGGTATGCTTGTCTTTGTTCTTGCTCCGGGTGCGTTTATTGCATTAGGATATCTGATTGCGCTGATTAACAGCCTTAAGAAAGCAAATTAAAATAAACGATTATGGAATATATATTGATATTTATCTCGGCAATCTTTGTTAATAACATTGTGTTGTCGCAATTTCTGGGAATCTGTCCGTTTCTGGGTGTTTCCAAGAAAGTGGATACAGCGTTGGGTATGAGTGCAGCGGTGGCTTTTGTGCTTACCATTGCCACAATCGTAACGTTCCTGATCCAGAAGTTTGTGCTCGATGCTTTCGGATTGCAGTACTTGCAGACTATTACGTTTATATTGGTCATTGCGGCACTGGTCCAGATGGTGGAAATTATTCTAAAAAAGGTTTCCCCTGCACTTTATCAGGCACTGGGCGTATTCCTTCCCTTAATTACGACAAACTGTTGTATTTTGGGTGTAGCTATTCTTGTTATCCAGAAAGATTATGATTTATTGACGGGAGTTGTCTATGCATTCTCTACTGCTATCGGTTTTGGCTTGGCCTTGGTGCTTTTTGCCGGACTCCGTGAGCAAATGAGCCTTGTGAAAATTCCCGAAGGTATGAAAGGAACTCCGATTGCTTTAATTACAGCCGGATTGCTGGCTATGGCATTTATGGGATTCTCCGGAGTGGTATAAATCCTGACGACAAACAACTGAAGGATGAGCGGCGGACAGGCTATCGTTAAGGTAGTTCTTCCGTCGCTTTTTCTGTTATTTTGTCTTAATGCACATTTCCATCATGAAATAATATTCGTTTTTTGTGCATTTATCTAAATTTATTTTGTTACATTTGCAAACACTTTACAAGAAAACCGAAAAAACTAACCATTATACACGTTATGAAAGAAAGAATTTTAGTAACAGGCGGAACCGGATATATCGGCTCTCATACTGTGGTAGAGCTGCAAAACAGTGGATACGAAGTAATCATCATTGATAACTTATCTAATTCAAATGCTGATGTAGTAGATAACATCGAGAAAGTATCAGGTATTCGTCCTGTTTTTGAGAAACTGGACTGTTTGGATTTTAACGGTTTGGATGCCGTGTTCAATAAGTATAAAGGTATTAAGGCAATTATTCACTTTGCAGCCAGCAAGGCAGTAGGTGAATCTGTAGAAAAACCATTGCTGTACTACCGCAATAATCTGGTTTCTTTAATCAATCTGCTTGAGCTGATGCCAAAACATGGTGTAGAAGGTATTGTATTTTCTTCTTCATGTACTGTATATGGTGAACCGGATGAATTACCTGTAACAGAGAATGCTCCGATTAAGAAAGCTACTTCTCCCTATGGAAATACAAAACAGATTAACGAAGAGATTGTCAGGGATACTGTAACTTCAGGTGCTCCGATAAATGCTATTTTGTTGCGCTACTTTAATCCGATCGGTGCTCATCCAACAGCATTATTGGGAGAACTTCCTAATGGCGTACCACAAAATCTTGTTCCCTATTTAACCCAGACAGCTATCGGAATTCGTGAAAAACTGAGCGTGTTTGGTGATGATTATGATACACCCGATGGTTCATGTATCCGTGATTTTATTAATGTTGTAGATCTTGCCAAAGCACATGTGATTGCTATCGCACGTATTCTTGAAAAGAAACAAAAAGATAAAGTTGAGACTTTCAATATCGGTACAGGTCGTGGAGTTTCGGTTCTTGAACTGATCAACGGATTTGAGAAAGCTACAGGCGTAAAACTGAACTATCAGATTGTAGGGCGCCGTGCCGGTGATATAGAAAAAGTGTGGGCTAATCCTGATTATGCAAACAATGAATTAGGATGGAAGGCACAGGAAACTCTTGAAGATACACTGCGCTCTGCATGGGCTTGGCAGTTGAAACTTCGTGAAAGAGGTATCCAATAAATTAGAATATTGTTTTAATTAACATATAAGAAATGAACAAATGTTTTTATACATTTGTTTATAGGATGCAAATCGGCCTGATGCTGTTTATGTGTATGTGAATATCCATAATTGGTACTTATGCCTCCCCGGCATAGACAGGTAAGATTGCATAGTAGTTTTGTCGTGTTTTATTTTGTGTTTGTGTTGTGACAGTACTACGACGTGAGTCGTGGTACTGTTTTTTTATTATGAACTTTATTTGATTTATCTTCTTCCGCTTTGTCAGATTATTGTCTGAGAACAAAATGTGATTACACTTTTAAATCACTTTACCAATACTACTACCGGATTCGATTCTTCATTCAATTCTTTTAAGACACTTAGTTCTTTCTCTATTTTTATTTCAGGATGTTCCTCCAGCCAGCTAAGAATGTCGTCTGCCTGGACTAAAGAGGCATATTCTCCTTTTTCATTAAAGAAAGTAGGGTTGAAAGGCATAAGCTGAGTTAAGTCATCGATGAATTTATTATCAGCTAAAGCTATATGGGTTACCTTCGTCTTTTTATCATAAATTCCATTGTATAAAACAGGCTTTTCCGTGTATAGTCCTCTGATAAATTGGAAATAGAGTAATTTGTTATTCTCTATTGCATAGCTGACCAGGATACGGTCACTATTGTTTTCCGAAAGTGTTCGTTCTTCTGCCGGCCAATGATATTTGCCGGTATTGAATATCATGTGTTTTTCCAATTGATAATCTTTCAATGTATAAATGGTGTCAGTAAACAATTCCTTGAAACGGATTTCATTATTATTTTTCCAAAGTGCCGTATGATTAGGCACACAAATGCTCTGCTTTCCATTACTGTATTGTATGTGGATGATACCACCTAACAGTCCGAATCCTTTGCGTACGGAAATACTGCTAATATCGTCTACCTGTCCGGTACCTAATTCAGGTATAATATTAGGGATTGTATCTATGAAATTGCCTTTTTCAGAAAAGTATAATACCGAACTGGGACATTTCTGCCCCAAACCACCTACATAATGTCCTACGATAATAGAATCACAAAATATAAATCCGTTGAGTCCGGGACGATTTATTTGAATACTGCCGGTTGAGGTTTCCGGAGTGGGAATGGTGATGATTCCCGCAAATTTACCTTTTTGGTCATATTTTACCAGTTGATTAGGTTCACGGTTAAAATATAACAACTGGTTTTGTAGATTCAGATATCCATTAGTACTATTATAAGCCTCCGGATCATCTCCTCTATGCCCTACGGAGCAAATAAACTTTCCGGTTTGCTTATCAAACAACAAACATTGTTTCCCATTATGGATCATAATCTTATCATCCAAAAGTTTAACTTCCGGAAAATCTCCGATTAAACAAGAGTCTGTTGTTTCTAAAGGGATGTATTGGATTGTTTTTCCAAGATCAGATACTTTGAGCTCTGCCAGTTTTTCTATTCCTTCGGCAATATCTATCTGATTGATTTCCGAGGTTTGCTGTGTTCTATTGCAAGAAGGCAATAATAATAATAGGGCGAAAATGCCACATGGTACAATTTGTCTCTTCATGTTTTTATCATTTATTTTAGGTTATAAAATACCTGTTGTTCGTTATGAAGGACAAATAAACTAAATATTTTAGTGATTAAACTATTTGTTGTAGTTAAATAACCAAAATATTTAGTTTTTTGATTCTTGAAAAATCTATTTCATAAGGATGACTACCGGATTAGATTCCTCGTTGATCTCTTTTGCAAAAGCAAACTTGCCATTTGGTTTAATTTCCGGATGCTCTTCCATCCATTCTAAAACACTACTTGCCTGAATAAGATCTACATATTCATTATCAGCATTACATCTACGGGGATTCAGAGGCATGAAGTTATCAATATCGTTCATAAAACTCTGTCCTTTGCTTACTTGAGTCGTTTGAGTGTTTTTATTGTATATGCCGGTGTATACCTCATCTCTCTGCCTGAACTGGAATATGATGATTGAAGCACTTTCCATCACATGATCGATTTTAATTCTTTCATCATTTTTCTTTTTCTGGTATCTTTCTTCTACCGGATAATGATATTTTCCTGTATTGAAAACCAGATAAGGATGTGACTTATTTCCGGATAAGGTGTAGATTGTGTCCAGATAAGCTTCTTTAAAACGTACTTTTCCATCATGTTTCCATAATGTAGAAAGCATCCGTGGAGATTCAATGACCTCATCACTGTTAAAGTATGCTATTATCATGCCATAGATCCCCATGTTGCCGTAGAACTCTCGTGCTTTTTCATTCTTTAATATGTTTATTCGTATTGTATTTATGGCTACGGGTATAACTGGCAGTAGAGATGGGATACTGTCTAATATTTCCCCCTTTTTGTCAAGGAGGAGAAAAGGGGGCTTCTTTTCCGTTCCTTTTATCGGGAAAAGGTCGGATTGGTAACTGATGATTAATGAATCTGTGAAAACAAAGCAAGCAGGATTTCTTGGGCCTAAGCTTTTGGAAACCTTAACTTCGCCTAAATAATTACCTTTCAGATCGTAGCGCATTAAACTACCGTTCCACCCGACAAAATATAGTTCTTCTGCCACATCATCGATCCAGAAAGTCGCTTCACTATATCCTCCCGGATCGTTACCTACATGTCCGATAGAACGTATGAATTTGCCGTTGGTTTTATCGAAGACTAAGCATTGCTTGTTTGTGCTAACGATAATGTTGTTTTTATAAACTTGTATATCCGGATTGTTATTGATCAGACAACTGTCTGTGGTTTCTAATGCTATATAATTGATTTCCTTTAGAAAATCGGAAGCTTTAAGTTCCGTTGGATTTTTAATTTTTCCAACAATATCTATCTGTCCGGGCGCTTTCGTTTCTCCTGATGGAGAGGTACAAGAGGCTAATAAAAGCATAGCACATCCGTATGCCAATAAGTAGTTTTTCATTGTATTATAATTTATGATGGGGCTATTTCAATTTCGTTTGAAAACAGAATGCCTGGCCGAAATCTAAATCTGCTATTTCTTCTTCAGGGTTGAATAAACCGAAGACAGATGAACCGGAACCAGACATGGCAGCATATACGGCTCCTTTGCGGTAAAGTTCTTTTTTGATATCTTCGATTACAGGGTACTGTGGGAAGACACTTTCTTCAAAATCATTCAGCATGTTGTCTTTCCATTCGTTTACCGGACGTTTGATGATTTCTTTTAATGAATGTTCGGGATGGCGGGGCCTAATGAATGAAAAAGCTTCCCGCGTCGAGACAAAGATATCGGGTTTTACAAGTACTAACTGATACCCTTTCAGTGATAAATCGACAGGGGAAAAGACATTTCCGATACCTTCTGCGAAAGTTGGTTTGTTTTTTATAAAAAAAGCGCAGTCTGCTCCTAACATGGCAGCATATTCTTCCAGTTTCTCGTCTGTCAGATGCAGGTAAAATTTTTCATTTAGCAGCTTCAGCATGAAAGCAGCATCTGCAGAGCCACCTCCTAATCCGGCACCCGAAGGAATATGTTTGTACAAGTATATATCTATCGGGGGTAATTGAAATTCCCGATCAAGTAAAAGATAAGCTTTTACTACCAGATTGTTTTCGGGTTCTCCACTGATTTCAAGACCGGATTGATGCAAAGCAAATTTCTGTTTAGAGTCATTCAATATTGTAATTTCCAGAGCATCTTCCAGAGGTACAGGATAGAACACTGTTTCCAGGTTATGGTATCCGTCCGGACGTTTTTCAGTAATGTTCAGCCCCAGGTTTATTTTGGCATTCGGAAATGTAATCATGTCTTTGGACTATTAATGATTCGTGGTTAATGATTAATGCTATCTAATGGACGCAAAGTTAAATAAATAATTCAGATTTGATAATGGAAAATTGATAATAGAGAATTATCTTTGCCTACATTTTGTGGATGTATACAACTTAATCCACTATTCATTTTCTATATTTCAATAAAAATACAGATGGCCGAACAAAGAAGAAATACCCGTAGTACCACTAAGTCCAAGGTTCAACCCGTAAATGATTATGGGCGTATCCAGCCGCAAGCGCCGGAACTGGAAGAAGCTGTGCTCGGGGCCTTGATGATTGAAAAAGATGCTTATTCGCTGGTGAGTGAGATTCTCCGTCCGGAATCGTTTTATGAACATCGGCATCAGTTGATTTATGCTGCTATTACCGACCTTGCCGTTAATCAAAAACCGGTAGATATTCTGACAGTAAAAGAGCAACTCAGTAAGCGTGGCGAGTTGGAAGAAGTCGGAGGACCATTTTATATTACTCAATTGAGCAGTAAAGTGGCATCTTCTGCTCACATTGAATATCATGCTCGTATCATAGCACAAAAATATCTGGCAAGAGAACTTATAACTTTTACAAGTAATATTCAGAGTAAGGCGTTTGACGAGACTCTTGATGTAGATGATCTTATGCAAGAAGCTGAAGGAAAACTCTTTGAGATTTCGCAGCGGAACATGAAGAAAGACTATACGCAGATCAATCCGATCATAGCGGAAGCTTACGAACAGATTCAGAAAGCCGCCGCACGTACCGATGGTCTGAGCGGATTGGAGAGTGGATATACCAAACTGGATAAGATGACTTCCGGATGGCAGAAATCCGACTTGATAATTATTGCAGCCCGTCCGGCCATGGGTAAAACGGCTTTTGTACTTTCAATGGCTAAGAATATTGCCGTGAATTTTAGGAATCCGGTAGCCTTGTTTTCTCTTGAAATGAGTAACGTTCAGTTGGTCAATCGTCTGATCTCGAACGTTTGTGAAATTCCGAGTGAAAAAATCAAGAGCGGACAATTGGCAGCTTATGAATGGCAACAGCTCGATTATAAACTAAAGGATTTGCTGGATGCACCGCTTTATGTGGACGATACACCTTCACTTTCCGTATTTGAACTTCGTACCAAGGCGCGTCGGTTAGTACGTGAGCATGGAGTGAGAATTATCATCATTGACTACTTGCAGTTGATGAACGCCAGCGGTATGGCATTCGGCAGCCGCCAGGAAGAGGTCAGTACCATTTCACGTTCATTGAAGGGACTTGCCAAGGAGTTGAATATCCCGATTATTGCTCTGTCACAGTTGAACCGTGGTGTCGAGAGTCGTGAAGGACTTGAAGGAAAGCGTCCTCAGTTGAGTGACCTTCGTGAATCCGGTGCCATTGAGCAGGATGCCGATATGGTGTGCTTCATTCACCGTCCCGAATATTACAAGATATTTCAGGATGATAAAGGAAACGATCTCCGTGGAATGGCCGAAATTATTATCGCTAAACATCGTAATGGTGCAGTTGGCGATGTTCTGTTGCGATTCAAAGGTGAATATACCCGTTTCCAGAATCCGGATGACGATATGGTGATTCCATTGCCTGATGCAGGAGCTATGTTGGGGTCGCGCATGAATAATACCGGGAGTGTACCTCCGCCTCCAGCTGAATTTGCCCCTCAGGGAGGTAATCCGTTCGGAGGAAGCAATGACGGACCTTTGCCTTTTTAGAAATAAGATATTTATTTAATTTATAATACCATGAAAAGATATTGCCAAACACTCGAATTGTACGACGATTCGGAATTGATTCGTGCTTATGTTGCAGAACATCAGCATGTGTGGCCGGAAATTAAAGCAGGTATCCGTGAAGTCGGGATACTCGATATGCAGATTTATATCCACGAACATACTCTCTTTATGATTGTCGATACGGTAGATGAATTCGATTGGATAAAAGATAACGAACGTCTGGCTAAACTGCCTCGGCAGGCTGAATGGGAAGCTTATATGTCCCGCTTCCAGCGTTCGTTGCCAGGACAAGCATCACACGAGAAATGGAAAATGATGGAACGTATATTTAAACTCTGACGATATGCAAAAACTACTATCTTTGCCTCCTAATCTGGTTCAGTCCTTTCATGAATTAGAGCGGGTAAACCGTACCGATTGGTTTTGTACTTCCGATCCGGTAGGCAAAAAACTTGGTTCCGGAGGTGGAACAGCTTGGTTACTGAAAGAATGTTATAACGAATTTGCTGACGGGACCTCTTTTTCCGGGTGGCTGGGAAAAGAGAAAAGAATTCTGTTGCATGCAGGCGGACAAAGCCGTCGTCTGCCCGGTTACGCACCATCGGGCAAGATACTGACACCGGTTCCTGTGTTCCGATGGGAGAGGGGACAACACCTTGGGCAGAACTTGCTTTCCTTACAGTTGCCTCTGTATGAAAAGATCATGTCTTTAGCTCCGGAAAATCTGCATACATTGATTGCGAGCGGTGACGTATATATTCGTTCGGAGAAGCCTTTACAAACCATTCCGTCTGCAGATGTAGTTTGCTATGGACTATGGGTTGATCCTTCATTGGCCACTCATCATGGTGTATTTGCTTCCGACCGGAAACATCCTGAAAAACTTGACTTCATGCTCCAAAAACCTTCTTTGGATGAACTGGAGTCATTGTCAAAGACTCATCTTTTTCTGATGGATATTGGCATCTGGCTTTTGAGTGACCGTGCTGTGGAGGTGTTGATGAAGCGTTCCTATAAAGAGAATTCTGAGGAACTGAGATATTACGATCTTTATTCCGATTTTGGATTGGCTCTTGGCGCACACCCGTGCATTGAAGATGAAGAGGTGAATACTTTGTCGGTTGCTATTTTACCTTTGCCCGGGGGAGAGTTTTATCATTATGGTACCAGTAAAGAGCTGATTTCTTCCACTCTTTCTGTGCAGAATAAAGTGTACGATCAGCGTCGTATCATGCATCGTAAAGTAAAACCCAATCCGGCTATGTTTGTCCAAAATGCTGTAGTGCAGATACCTCTCTGTGCAGAGAATGCTGATTTATGGATTGAAAACAGCCATATAGGGGCTCAGTGGAAGATAGCTTCACGACATATCATAACCGGTGTACCGGAAAATGACTGGACATTGACTGTTCCTGCCGGAGTGTGTGTAGATGTGGTTCCGATGGGAGATAAGGGCTTTGTTGCCCGTCCATACGGTCTGGACGATGTTTTCAAAGGAGATTTGAGAGATTCTAAAACAACCTTGACGGGTATTCCTTTTGGTGAATGGATGGCGAAACGTGGTCTTTCATATACAGATTTGAAAGGACGTACGGACGACTTGCAGGCTGCTTCTGTATTTCCTTTGGTTAACTCTGCTGAAGAATTGGGATTGGTGTTGAGGTGGATGTTGGCCGAACCTGAGTTGGAAGAGGGAAAGAGCATTTGGTTACGTTCCGAACGTTTCTCTGCAGACGAGATTTCGGCAGGTGCCAATCTGAAACGTTTGTATGCACAGCGTGAAGAGTTCAGAAAAGGAAACTGGAAAGCATTGGCCGTTAATCATGAAAAAAGTGTTTTCTATCAACTCGATCTGGCCGATGCGGCCGAAGATTTTGTACGTCTTGGTTTGGATATGCCTGAGTTATTGCCTGAGGATGCTCTGCAGATGTCACGAATCCATAACCGGATGTTGCGTGCGCGTATTTTGAAATTAGACGGGAAAGACTATCGTTCGGAAGAACAGGCTGCTTTTGATCTGCTGCGCGATGGATTGTTAGGCGAGATCAGCAACCGCAAGAGTGAACCAAAACTGGATGTATATTCCGATCAGATTGTTTGGGGACGCAGTCCTGTACGTATCGATATGGCAGGAGGGTGGACCGACACTCCTCCTTATTCACTTTATTCGGGAGGAAACGTTGTGAATCTGGCCATTGAGTTGAACGGACAACCTCCCTTACAGGTTTATGTGAAGCCGTGCAAAGACTTCCATATCGTCCTGCGTTCTATCGATATGGGTGCCATGGAAATAGTATCTACGTTTGATGAATTGCAGGATTATAAGAAGATCGGTTCACCATTTTCTATACCGAAAGCCGCTCTATCGTTGGCAGGCTTTGCACCTGCGTTTTCTGCTGTATCTTATGCTTCATTGGAGGAACAGCTTAAAGATTTCGGTGCAGGTATTGAAGTGACTTTATTGGCGGCTATTCCGGCAGGTTCCGGCTTGGGTACAAGTTCTATTTTAGCTTCTACCGTACTTGGTGCCATTAACGATTTCTGTGGTTTAGCCTGGGATAAGAATGAGATTTGTCAACGCACCCTTGTTCTTGAACAATTGTTGACTACCGGTGGTGGATGGCAGGATCAGTATGGAGGTGTGTTGCAGGGTGTGAAGCTTCTTCAGACCGAGGCGGGTTTTGCTCAAAGCCCATTGGTGCGTTGGCTACCCGATCATTTATTTACGCATCCTGAATATAAAGACTGTCACTTGCTTTATTATACCGGTATAACTCGTACGGCAAAAGGAATCTTGGCAGAAATAGTCAGTTCCATGTTCCTCAATTCATCGTTGCATCTCAATTTGCTCTCGGAAATGAAGGCACATGCATTGGATATGAATGAAGCTATACAGCGTGGAAGTTTTGTTGAGTTTGGCCGTTTGGTAGGAAAAACCTGGGAACAAAACAAAGCATTGGATAGCGGAACGAATCCGCCGGCTGTGGAGGCAATTATCGATCTGATAAAAGATTATACTTTGGGATATAAATTGCCGGGAGCCGGTGGTGGCGGGTACCTATATATGGTAGCGAAAGATCCGCAAGCTGCTGTTCGTATTCGTAAGATACTGACAGAAAACGCTCCGAATCCTCGTGCACGCTTCGTTGAAATGACGCTGTCGGATAAGGGATTCCAAGTATCACGATCATAAAATCATTATTAGTCGACGGGAGGTAAATACTTTATCTCTTGTCGACTTCCTATTCTATTCCTCATTAAGTTTGCCTCTTCTGTTATTCTGATAGTAAAATAGAGATTCTGATATCTTTAAGTCTGCTTTTTTCTTGTTTTAAAAACTCTGTTGTCTTGAGAAAGTGATGAAATAGCAAGTGATGGAGCATTAACTTGCCTTTAATTCGTTTCTTCATACGTGTACTCTTCATACGAAGTTAACTTCGTCTTTGCAAAACATTAACTTCTTGTGAAGAAGAAGTTAGTTATAAGAAAATACGAAGTTAACTTCGTATAGTTACGAAATTCATTTTCATTGAAAATCCTCCTACTTTTTGCCTCACGATTTCATTTATTGAACAAAAACTATAGAATTCTTTTCTGTAGCATAGGTCAATATGAATCATTCCTGAATGTTATTTTGGAGGTATAGGATGCCTTTTCCGTTGCTTACTGATTGAAATTAGTGCATGTTTGTCGATCTTTTGACTGGTGATTTGATTTATTTGGTGGAGATATGATTTTGGTGAAAATAGAATCCCGGTGTTTTTTATAACAACTTAGTCAGTGGTCCGTAAATAAGGGATTCCTGAAACTACTCAAAATACAATGTGACAGAATGCTTTTGGGAGTATATAGTTTCTAAACCTTTATAGATAGAATAATGAAGATTTTATTTTGTTGGGTAATTTGTTTATTATCAGTATATTATGTGGTAAACGTAGAAAGAACAAAAAGAGTAAATTCTTTGGTAATTAACTGATATTCAGTAGTGAATGTGTTTCAAAAGACGTTCGTCTTTTGAAACATCAATTATGGAGATAAAAGACCACATGCAAAATAAGTAAAAAGCTGTTTTTATTACCAGATTATTATCTGATAATCAGCACATAAAGAAGTATATTTACTTTTTCATCTAAAAATATTTTGTACATCAAAATTTAGTTTATACCTTTGTGCTATTAAACGAACGTCTTTTGAAACATCAATTGATCGAATCCGTTCGTTTCCACCTAAAATAAGTCATAAAAAATCTTGCAGTTTGGCTGAGAAAAAGAGTCTCACCCAACTGCGAAGCATACCCGGACTTAAGTAAATCACTCAGGAATATATCCTTCTAAATGTCTCAACAACAAGAATATTGGTTCGCTGCCCGTACCCGTAAGGATCAGGAGCTTACTACTCGTGACGCATTAGAGAAAATAGGTGTCGAGTACTTTTTGCCGACCCAATTTGTCATTCGTCAATTGAAATATCGCCGGCGTCGTGTAGAAGTTCCTGTCATTCGTAATCTTATATTTGTACATGCTACCAAAGAGTTTGCTTGTGCTATTGCCAACGAATACGGGGTTCGTCTTTTCTATATGCGTGATTTTGACACTAAGAGTATGCTTATTGTTCCCGATAAGCAGATGAAAGATTTTATGTTTGTCATGAATCTCGACCCTGCTGCTGTTATCCTCAACGATGATTGTTTCGCAGTTGGCACCAAAGTACAAGTTATCAAGGGAGATTTTTGTGGAGTTGAAGGTGAACTGGCCAGTCTTTCTAATCGTACTTATGTCACTATCCGTATTCGTGGCGTTTTATCTGCCAGTGTCAAGGTTCCTAAAAGCTACCTTCGCATTCTCGCACCGTAATCAGTAATATTTTATCATATAAAATGAATACTCTTATGACCCAGATTCATGAGCTGCAACATGTGGCTCACGAATTATTGTATTTGGGCGCTGACGGTTCTCCTATCTATGCCGACAGTTTCCGTCAATTAAACACTGAAGTGCTTCAAAAATCTGATGCTTTGTTTGCTTTGAAAGGAGAAAATCCGGAAGAAGAAGCACGACTTTGCCTGGCTCTCTTGATGGGCTACAATGCAACAATCTATGATTATGGCGATAAGGAATCTAAGAAACAGGTTATTCTGGATCGTTCCTTGCTTGTGTTAGAGTCTCTCCCGTCTTCTTTGCTCAAGTGTCAGCTTTTGACATATTGTTATGGAGAAGTTTTTGAGGAAGAGTTGGCAAAGGAAGCTCATGCAATTATAGATTACTGGGATAATAAAACTTTATCGATAGATGAACAGGAGACTGTAGATATGCTGAAGATGATAGAGGAAAATCAGTATCCAAATAATTATATTGATTAATATTTTTTTAATATAAAAATATCTTCTTTATTATTCAAAATGAAAAGACGTGTATTTTTAGAATGAGGAATTGGTATATACTATTTCCTTGCTTTGTTAATGATATTTTACTTGATATCTATACTTAGATTAATTAGTGTTGAGGAGTATTTGATATAAACGATATATTATAATGAGTAAGAAAGAAACACTCAAGCAACAAATTCTCGATTTAACCCGGGAATACTACAAAGAGGTTCACGGTTCCTCCCGCTCTTTCGAACCTGGTAAGAGTTTTGTCAACTACGGCGGCCGCTATTTCGATGACCGCGAATTGGTGAACCTGGTTGACTCGTCCCTTGACTTCTGGCTGACTGCCGGTCCCTGGGCCCGGAAGTTTGAAATCCGTTTTGCCGAATGGCTGGGTGTGAAGTATTGCTCCCTGACTAATTCGGGCTCTTCGGCCAACCTTCTCGCCTTTATGGCCCTGACCTCACCACAGTTGGGTGAGCGCAGAATCAGGCGGGGTGATGAAGTGATCACGGTAGCCTGCGGCTTTCCCACAACGGTGACCCCCTGCATCCAGTATGGTGCGGTCCCTGTTTTTGTGGATGTCACCATCCCCGAGTACAATATCGACGTGACTCAACTGGAAGCCGCATTATCTCCCAAAACTAAAGCGGTAATGATTGCCCACTCTTTGGGTAACCCGTTTGATTTGCAGGCTGTCAAAGATTTCTGTGATAAACATAACCTCTGGTTGGTAGAGGATAATTGCGATGCCCTTGGCTCTACTTATACAATCGACGGTGTGGAAAAGAAAACAGGTACGATCGGCCATATCGGCACGAGCAGTTTCTATCCTCCGCACCACATGACGATGGGAGAGGGGGGCGCTGTCTATACCGATGATCCTCTGCTGCACAAACTGGTCAACTCTTTCCGCGATTGGGGCCGTGACTGCTGGTGTATCGGGGGCGTTGACAATACGTGTAAATACCGTTTCAGCAAACAGTTTGGCGACCTCCCGGTAGGTTACGACCATAAATATGTCTATTCCCATTTCGGGTATAACCTGAAAGTGACCGATATGCAGGCTGCCATCGGCTGTGCCCAGCTTGAGAAACTGGACTCCATTGTCGAAGCCCGGCGGTCGAACTTCGCCTACCTGAAAGAAGGCCTTGCGGGTACATCCGGCCTAATCCTTCCCGAAGTGCAGAAGAACTCCGACCCGAGCTGGTTCGGTTTCCTTATTTCGGTGAAGGAAGATGCGGGCTTCACCCGTAACGACCTTTCCCAACACCTGGAGAGTAGGAAGATCCAGACACGCAACCTGTTTGCGGGCAACCTTCTGAAGCATCCCGCCTTTGATGAAATGCGCTCCACGGGTGAGGGCTACCGCGTAATCGGCAATCTGGAAGGTACTGATTACGTTATGAATCATACCCTCTGGATCGGTGTCTATCCGGGCATGACCCGTGTCATGCTCGACCACATGATCGGTACGATCCGTGACTTTGTCTCTTCCCGCAAGTAATTTCCGGTTATTAACCTTCAGTAATCTGTCAAGCATAATGAAAGCCGTCATTTTAGCCGGTGGCTTCGGCACCCGCCTGAGCGAAGCCACTAACCTGATCCCCAAACCTATGGTGGAGATCGGTGGTAAACCCATCCTCTGGCATATCATGAAAACCTACAGCCATTACGGCATCAACGATTTCGTGATCTGCTGCGGTTATAAACAATATATCATCAAGGAGTATTTCGCCAACTATTTCCGTCATAACAGCGATATGACCGTGGACCTTTCCAACAATACGACCACCATTCTGGATAACCATTCCGAGAACTGGAAAGTCACGATGGTCGATACCGGGCTGAATACCCAAACGGGCGGACGTATCCGGCGTGTACAGAAATATCTCGGGAACGAACGTTTCCTGCTGACCTATGGTGACGGTGTCACCGACCTGAACATCGGTGATACCCTGAAGGCTCACGAGTCTTCGGGCTGCCTCCTTTCCCTTACGGCCTACAAACCCGGTGGTAAGTTCGGCGCCCTGCAGCTCGATCTCGATACGGACAAGGTCCTCTCTTTCCAGGAGAAGCCCGACGGTGACCGTAATTGGATCAATGCGGGCTATTTTGTGTGTGAACCCGAAGTGTTTGATTATATCCCTGAGGGTGACTCCACCATCTTTGAGCGTCAGCCCCTCGAGTCTATAGCCAAGGCGGGCCGGATGCACGCTTTCCGTCATACGGGTTTCTGGAAACCGATGGATACTCTGAGAGACAATACAGAATTGAATGAAATGTGGGATCAGGGAGTCGCTCCCTGGAAAGTGTGGTAAGCCGTATGGGAATTGATATATTTGATAATTTTTATCGGGGCAAACGCGTCCTTGTCACTGGTCATACCGGTTTTAAAGGCAGCTGGCTCTCTATCTGGCTCCATGAATTGGGGGCCGAGGTGATTGGTGTGGCCCAAGACCTTTTTACGGCTCGAGACAATTTCGTACTTTCCGGTATCGGCGAGAAAATTAAGGCCGACCTTCGTGCCGATATCCGCGATGGTGAGCGTATAAAGGCTATCTTTCAGGAATGTCAACCTGAGATTGTTTTTCATCTTGCCGCCCAGCCCCTGGTCCGTCTGAGCTACGATATCCCTGTGGATACATACGAAACGAACGTGATGGGTACGATCCGTGTGCTCGAGGCGATCCGTTCTACTGACAGTGTGAAGGTGGGTGTGATGATCACCACGGACAAGTGCTACGAGAATAAGGAACAAATCTGGGGTTACCGTGAAAACGAGGCTATGGGCGGTTACGATCCTTATTCCAGCAGTAAGGGGGCGGCTGAGATCGCGATTGCTTCGTGGCGGCGTTCTTTCTTCAACCCCTCGGAGTATGCCCGACACGGCAAAAGCATAGCCAGTGTACGTGCTGGTAATGTGATCGGCGGTGGCGACTGGGCCTTGGACCGTATCATTCCGGACTGTATCCGTGCATTGGAATCGGGACGGACGATCGATATCCGCAGCCCGAAGGCTGTCCGTCCCTGGCAACATGTGCTTGAACCGTTGAGCGGTTATATGCTGCTCGCACAAAAGATGTGGGCCGCCCCTACGGACTATTGTGAGGGCTGGAACTTCGGTCCCCGTTCCGAGTCCATCTCGACAGTTTGGGATGTGGCCACCCGGGTTGTGTCCGAGTATGGGCGGGGTGAATTGCGTGATCTCTCTACTCCGGATGCATTGCATGAAGCCCGTCTTTTGATGTTGGATATCTCCAAGGCTCGGTTTCGTCTGGGCTGGGAGCCTAGGATGAATATCGGGCAGACGGTCGGATTGACGGTGGACTGGTATAAGAGATACCGGGAAGAGGCGGTGTATGATGTTTGTGTTGACCAGATAAAAGATTATTTATTGAAATGAAGATATTATTGACGGGGGCGACTGGCTTTTTAGGATCGCATATTGCAGAAGCCTTGCTGGCAAACGGTGTTAACTTGATGATAACCAAACGGTCAATGTCTTCGTTGAACAATTGCGTCTCTTTCATTGATCATGTACAAGTCATAAACTCGGATAACCCTATCTGGATATCGCAAGCTTGCTCTTTTAGCCCTGATATTATTATTCATTCAGCCTGGACGGGAGTCCTGTCTGGCAATAGAGACGATTGGCCGGTCCAACTGTCTAACATTGACTTTATGAATTCTTTGCTTTATATAGCAGAGAAAAGTAATGTTTCTAAATTTATAGCTTTGGGTAGTCAGGCCGAATATGGGGATTTTGATGGGATAGTCACTGAAGATGACGGCTTGTTTCCAGTTAATAGCTATGGATACGTGAAGTCCATGGTTTCCTGGATGGTTGGTTCTTTCTGTGATTTACGTGGAATTGATTGGTACTGGTTAAGAGTTTTTTCCGTATACGGAGAGCGGGAGTCAAACCAATGGCTGATCCCCGGTCTTTTGACTAATATGCTTGACAATATGGCTGGTATGGATCTGACTTTAGGGCAACAACGCTACGCTTATTTATATGTGAAGGACTTTGCCAATGCCGTAATGAAAGTATGTTCAGGGAAAGCTCCCTGCGGTGTCTATAATTTATCATCTTCTACTGCGATCGAATTAAGAGTACTTCTTGAACATTTGAGAGATAGATTAAATCCGGCTTTTGAGTTGCGTTTTGGTGCGTTACCCTATCGTGCCGATCAACCAATGTTGGTGCAAGGTGATGTGTCGAAATTTGTAAAGTCGTTTGGAGGATTTGAGAATACACCGTTAAATACCGGTTTGGAGTATACTATCACTTATTATAAAAAACAACATGAAAGTATCTGACTATATAATATCGTATATCGAGTCCCGGGGAGTACATGTCATATTCGGATATATAGGTGGAATGATCACCCATCTGGTCGATTCTGTTTCTCAGAATCCGAATATGCAATTTATTCAAACTTACCACGAACAGACCGCTGCTATCGCTGCAGAAGGCTTTGCAAAAGAATCCGGACTTTTTGGAGTTGCTATTTCGACCAGTGGTCCTGGAGCTACTAATATGATGACGGGTATTGCTGACGCATATTTTGACTCTATTCCGGTTCTTTATATAACGGGGCAGGTGAATACATATGAATACAAATATGATAAGCCTGTCCGTCAGCAAGGTTTTCAGGAGACGGATATTGTAAGTATGGTTAAGCCGGTCACTAAATATGCCAAATTGATAGATAAGGCTGAAGATATTAAATATGAACTGGATAAAGCCTTATATATTGCTTTGTCGGGTAGAAAAGGGCCTGTACTGCTGGATCTGCCAATGGATATCCAACGGGAGGAAATTAATCCGGAAACATTGATCGGATATTTCGGTGAGAGTATTTTAAATAATCCTTTGATAGCCTGGGAGGAAATCAGGTTATTAATGGAGTCGTCCCATCGTCCCATGTTGCTTTTAGGGGCAGGATGTTGCAATTCGGATATGTTTTTGCTGAATGATTTCATAAGACGGCACCATTTCCCAGTTATTACTTCTTTAATGGGTAGAGGGGCTATTGATGAAACATACGATAATTATATTGGGATGATAGGCAGTTATGGCAACCGTTGTGCTAACATGGGCGTTGCCAATGCCGATTTGCTGATTGCATTAGGAACCAGATTGGATACTCGACAAACTGGTGCCCGGTTGGATCAATTTTTATCAAATGGGCACATCATTCATGTTGATATTGATGATAACGAACTGGAATATCATCGTTTGTTGAATCGTAAAAAAGTGAATTGTACCATTGATTGCTTTCTACAGAAGGAAAAAGAAATGCCGGTTTCTTTAGGGGATATTTCAGAGTGGAATTTTTTCCTGCATGGGCTCAAGCAACGATATGGTCAGGATGAAGAAATAGAGCGTTTTGTTGAAAACAAATCTCCATATCGCTTCATGCAGTATTTTGATTCTTTGACTCAAACCGACGATGTTATATGTGCGGATATAGGTCAGAATCAAATGTGGGCGGCTCAAACCTTACGGTTAAAATCCGGGCAAAAATTTGTAACAAGTGGCGGACTTGCCCCAATGGGCTTTTCATTACCGGTAGCCATCGGGTGTTCGTTTGCCAATCCAAATAAAAAAGTTTTTTCCATAAATGGTGATGGAGGTTTTCATATGGCTATCCAGTCTTTGATGCTTATTTCTCAATATAATCTTCCTATTAAGGTAATAATATTGAATAATACTTCTTTAGGTATGATTACTCAATTTCAACATTTGTATTTTGATGATCGAATGTGTGGAACTACTTTGAATGGAGGCTACAGAGTGCCGGATATTAAATCTCTCTCTATGGCTTATGGCTTACCTTATTTTAGATTGACTGTTGATCGGTTGGATGATCCTGATTTGCGGGAAGAGATGCAGGCAGCCCACAACTGTATTATTGAATGTGTGGTAGAAGGCTTGACTAGTGTTTCTCCGAAATTGGAATATGATAAGCCTATTTCCAAGCCTTTACCTTTATTGCCAGAAGAAGAATATAAGGAGAATATGCTATCAGAGGTTTGATTGTATACTTTATCTGTGAGTTGTATGATATTAATATAATCCAATCAAATTGAGTTAGGGCAATGTAGGCATTTGGAGTAATGACAGTAGACATTAAAAAATAGTATCTTGATTTATTTCATTTTTGTCTTTATTTGTATATAAAAAATATTAGCATTTTTTTAAAAAAAGTATTTTCCTAACAAAATCTTAAGAGTGGCTTCAATGGATTTTTTTTGATATATTTATTTTGCTTATTTTATGGAGTGTTTTATATTGAATTTTAATAGATTATTTGTGAATGATAGTAAAAAATATTCTGCTTATAGTGAAGCGTGATAGTAGATGTCCATTTTTGGAAATGTATAGTATGTTTTAAATGTTTACTGGAAGAAATGCAGATATATATAATGACTTATAATAGACCTGATTGTGTAATTAATGCAATAGAGTCTGTACGGAAACAATCTTTTACTAATTTTACTTTAATTGTTTCGGATAATTCGACAAATAGTTTAACGGAAGAATTAATAAGAAAAACATATATATTTCCTGATTTTATTTATATAAAACGTGAACCACCAGTGGGAGGAATTGAGCATTTAAATCTAATTTTATCTGAGGTTACATCGGACTTCTTCATGATATTTCATGATGATGATGTGATGCATATGAATATGATTGAATCTCTTTATAATAAAATACGGGAAAGTGAATCTTATGTAGCGGTGGCAAGTAATGCATATATTATAAATTTACGTAAGGGAAAAAGGAGAATTTTCAACAAACTGAAACGAGATGTATGTATATTAACAGAGCATGATATGTGTGTTAGGTATATTACAAATGATATTTTACCTTTTCCATCTTATATGTATAGAAGCTGTATTGCTAAGAAAGTCAGTTTTGAAATAAGCGAAGGGGGAAAGTATTGCGATTCTACTTTTATTATAAAATTATTAAATTGGGGTACGGTTTATTGGATATCGGAGCCATTAATGGATTATTATGAGCATTCTGGACAGGATAGTGCAGTTTGGGAATATTGGCAAAAAAACGATCAGATTCGGTTTTTAATTAATCATTCCAATTTTAGACGGAGAGATTCTATCGTTTTAAATTTCAGAATACAAAATTTATATGGTGAACTATCAAGCAAAGGAATCAAGAGTATTAAAGGGAAGGCATTTTATAGATATATGAGGATATTTCTTTATTATTCTCCATTTAAGTTATTCGTTCGATTTATTGCAAAAAAAGTATTAATGATGTGATATTGATTGTTTATGATTAATATTAAAGTTTCAATACCTGACTCTGCTCCTCCTATTATTAGGCAAACGCCCAACTCTTCTGCAAAATGGGGTGATTGTTGTTTTTATATAAATACAGATGTAGCAGAATGTGATTATTGGTTTGTTCTTGATGAACTAAATGATACGGAGAAAACTATTTGTCCTTCGGAAAATCTTATTCTAATAACTGGAGAACCTCCCTATGTAAAATTGTATCCTCATAAATATGTAGATCAATTTTCACATGTTTTGACGTGTCAGAAGAATTTGTTAAAGAGGGAAAAAGCATGTTGTTCGAATCCTGCGTTACCTTGGATGGTGGGTGCGAAGTTAAAGTCTTTACCTGCAGAATGGGATATGAATAATTATTTGGATTATAGTTTTTTCTGTGAAGAACATGCATTGGATAAGAAAGATAAGATTGTAGTTATTACCTCTAATAAAGCTATGACTAAAGGACATAGACAAAGGTTAGATTTGGTTCTTGGTTTAAAAGAGCGGATTCCTGAACTAATGGATGTTTATGGAGCTGGTTTTAATAAAGTGGATGATAAATATGATATATTATCTATGTATAAGTATTCGTTGGTAATGGAAAATTGCAGATATTGGGATTATTGGACTGAGAAATTAGCTGATGCATATCTCAGTTTAACATTTCCTTTTTATTCGGGATGCCCTAATCTTGATTCATATTTTGATAAGAATGCTTTTGAAGTATTGAATTTGGAAGATGTAGATAAAATGGCTGTAAAAATAGAAGATGCAATAAGAAATGACCTCTTTTCTAGTAGAAAGAATCATATCCTTTCTGCTAAAAGAGATGTATTAGATAAGTATAATTTGTTTGCTATGATGTCGACTTATGTGTCGAAAAACGAAATAATGTCCAAAAAAGAAGTGAAAACTGAATGTACGATACAGCCACTTTATAGAACTTTTGAAACAAGAGTTAGAACTCGTATTCTCAAATATTGGGGATGGGAAATATAGTTTATGAATAGGACTACTATAAGCTTATTTTGGCAATTTATTGACCGTTTTTCTGTACAAGGTATTCAATTTTTAATAGGGATTGTTCTTTCTAGGCTATTATCTCCTAATGATTATGGTATTATTGGCATTATAATGGTTTTTTTTACCTTTTGTGATATTTTTGTTGATAGTGGTTTTGGTAAAGGATTGATTCAGAAAACTGATAGAACAGATATTGATTCTTCAACTGTATTTTTTTTTAATATTGTTGTGAGTTTGTGTTGCATGACAATATTATGGGTTACAGCTCCGTTTATTGCTGATTTTTATGAAAATCAGAATTTGGTTTTATTGTTAAGAGTCTCATCGTTCACTCTATTACTAAATGCACTTTCTGTTGTTCAGATGAGCCATTTGATAGCTTCTTTTTCTTTTAGATCGTTGGCAAAAGCTAACTTCCTTTCTACTTTTTTAAGTGGTGTATTAGCTATTGTACTGGCTCTGAATCGAATGGGAGTTTGGGCATTAGTCTGCCAGTATTTATTTAGAAGTCTGATTTTATTTTTTGTTGTTTGGTTTTCAACTAGGTGGGTACCAAAAATTGTTTTTTCAAAGTCATCTTTCAAGGAATTGTATTCTTATAGTAGTAAGATCTTTTTGGGTACATTTGTCAATCAGATTGTTAGCAATATAAATAATATTTTTATAGCAAAACAACTGTCGGTTTCGAGTTTAGGGTATTATACACGAGGGCAGCAGTTCCCTTCTTTTATTCAAGGAGCACTTTCTTCTATTTTTTCAAATGTATCTTTACCCCTTTTAGCGGAGAGAAAAAATGATATGTTTGAATTCACATCACAGGCAAGAAATTTTATAAAATTAGTGATGACCGTAACTTTACCTATGATGTTTTTATTAGCTCTTTTATCAAAACCTTTGGTAGTTATATTATTAACTGATAAGTGGTTACCATGTGTTCCAATAATTCAAATATACTGTTTAATTAGACTGTTCCAAAGTAATGGAATAATAAATTTGAATTGTGCATTGGCCGCAGGTCGTTCTGATGTTGCATTGAAAGTTGAATTGATAAAGATTCCATTAGGATTATTGTGTCTTATTATTAGTTTAAAATATGGACTGTACTATTTTGTTTTGGGGCAATGTATTTTAGCTTTTATAAATTTATTCATTGATTCACATTTTACGGGACGCTATATTAATTACGGTATCTTATCACAAATAAAGGATTCAATATCATTATTTATTTCTGGTATGATTGTAGCTGCATTTTCTTCTTTGTTTTATTTGGTAATTGATAACCCATATATTCAGGTGATAGCTATTTCATTGTCGTTTTGTATGGGTTATTTTTCAATTCTTTTTTTCTTGAAAAATAAAGAATTACTATATTTTTTGAAATATATTAAAAATAGATAATACTATATATGCTATCTCATAAAAAGAAAATTGCTTTCTTTTTCCCTAGTTTTCATGTTGGAGGAGTGGAAAAGGTATTTATAACATATGCCAATAAACTGATTGAGGATGATTATTATGAAGTTCTAATTTTTGTTTGTAAAAAAGAAGGTGAACTATTATCTTTGGTGAATACTAGTATTATAGTTGTCTCACTAAATAAGCGTCTTGGACTTTGTTGGTTACCTTTATTGTATAATCTTAAAGCATATTCTCCTGATGTCTTAATTGCAGGACCAGATTTTCCCAATATAGTTGCTTTGATATTAGTTCGTTTATTCAGGTTAAAAATAAAATTGTTAATCACTCAACATAATTACTATAATATAGAGTCTATATCATTAGGGTGGTATGGCAAATTATTACCTTTGTTTATAAGGTTTTTCTATCGTTTTAGTGATAGAGTAATTTCTGTATCTGATGGTATTACTGGTTTTTTATGTTGTCATAATGTACCAATGGAAAAAATTACTCGTATATATAATCCTATTGATATTAAATTAATAAATTTGAGAGCACAGGAAACAACAGAATTTGAACTACCTTCAAAGTACATTCTTTTTGTTGGAAGGTTGTGCCCTGTTAAAAATTTATCATTATTATTAGATGCTTTTGAATTAATTTCAGCATCATATACTGACTTGAATTTGGTGATTATTGGCTCTGGTGAGTTGAATAGAGAGTATCAAAATAAAAAAACAAATCAAAATGTATTTTTTTTAGGAGCATTATCTAATCCTTATCCATATATAAGCAAAGCTGAGTTAATTGTCTTATCATCTTTCTCTGAAAGTTTTTCATTGGTCGTGGCAGAAGCTTTAGCTTTAGGTACAAATATAGTGTCTACTCCAACTTTAGGACCTATGGAAATATTAGAAAATGGAAAATATGGTTTTATTTATGATGAATTTGAAAATCCCAATAAATTTGCGTCGTTTATTATGAAGGCCATTAATAATCCTCTTAATTCTGAGTTTTTGAAAGAGCGAGCACTCGTATTTGATATTGGTTATATTATAAAACAGTTAAAGGATAGCTTTTAATAATGATGGACTTCCTATGTTTAATTAATTTGTTTTTTTTCGTGTTTTTGACTATATATTATCCAATATATATATCTAAATCTCTAAAATTAAAGTTATTAAACCCAATTACTATATTAGTCGTAGTTACTATGCCAATAGCTTTGTTTAAAGCTTTTTTTGGACCAGCATATTTACTTAGTGATGGACTCTTTGATAAGTATTATAACTTTGCTATTCTGATGGCAAATATTCAGTTAATAATAACTCTGTATGTTACAATAATATTATTTAAAATATTTAGATCATATCACTATAGTATAACTAATTTTTTGTATAAAATTACACCGAAATGGAGAATAAAAAGAACTAAGATGTTTTTAGTCTCATTTGTTTTTTTACTCTTGTTTCTTATTTCTTTTTATTTATTATCTTCAACTTTCGGTTTTATAAATTGGATTTTATCTCCTAGAACCGGTTATCAATATCACCGGGTTGGTGCTGGAGAATATTATGCTTTCGCTTTACTATTCCTTTCCACTTCATTTTCCATATTGTTACTTTTTTTGAGAAAGAATAGAAGTATCTATCTTTTTTCAATTGTATATATCTTTTTTGCTTGGTTCTTAGGTTCAAAACATATTATGTTAAATTTCTGCATTTATACGATTAGTGTTCTCTGGTTTAGAAATGTAGATAATCTGGGCAAAATTATAGGGTATGCCACTCCAATCATATTTATTCCAATGCTTCTTAATTTTGGAAGTTTTGATTTGAGCGAAATTGCTACATATTTTGATTATTATGTTAATAGTGCAATGTATTATAAAGAGTATTTCTCAAATGGAATAAACTTATTTTATGGTCAAATAGGCTTAACTGATTATTGGGCACTTGTTCCAAGAAGTTTGTTTCCTGATAAACCGTACGTTTATGGCTTCTTATTAGTTAATGAACATTTTTTTCCAGGTGCTGCAGAGGCGACTCATACTCCGGCTTTTGGTGGGCCAGTTCCTTATTTTGCAGATTTTGGTTTAATAGGAGTTATTGTATATTCTTTTTTTAACTTTCAATTATGGTTTCAGGTATTTTGTTACTATATAATTTTTGTAGATAGAAGGTTGGAACGTATAATATCAAATCCATTATATATATATGCGGTATTGATATTATTTGCTCCTAATTTTTTGCAATTTTTCCCATTTCCACTCTCTGTTTTTATATTTTATTTTTTAGTAAAGCTCATCTCTTTTATTAATCGCGTAGTAATTAGAACCAGCTAAATAATACATATGTTAGTTCTTGATAATATAATTTTTTCATTGCAAAGGTCCGGAGGTATTTCTGTTGTTTGGTCTGAATTATTGAAAAGATTGCAACTTGGCAATTTGAATTTTGAGTGCTTAGAGTATGATGTTATGAGTAATATAAATCGTAGGCAGTTGAATCTTAATTCTAAAAGTGTTCAAGTTAGAAAGAAAAGGTTTCTAAGTATTACTAGATATTTCTCACCTAGGGTTGTCAAGAATGAGAAATTTATCTTTCATTCTTCTTATTATCGTACTTGCAGTAATCCTAATGCCATTAATATCACAACTGTTCATGATTTTACATATGAATACTATTATAAGGGTTTAAAAAAAAGGATTCATTTATGGCAAAAACATCGTGCTATATCCAAATCAAATTTTATAATATGTATATCAGAGAATACAAAACGTGATTTATTGAAGTTTCTACCGGATATCAATGAAACTAAAATACGTGTTATTCATAATGGAGTTTCTGATGATTATTTTCCAATTAAAGAAAGAGAAGAACTTGAATTACCTTTTGAATTAGAAACCTATATGCTATTTGTAGGCTCTCGTGAAAAGTATAAAAACTTTGAATTAGCAGTAAAGGCGGTAGCATGTAATAGATTAAAATTAGTGATAGTTGGTGCACCTCTACTTGCTGAAGAGTTGGACTTTTTACAAACAGAATTGGGACAGTCCAATTTCATGGAAATGGGACGTGTTTCTAATGAAGAACTTAATTGTCTGTATAATGGAGCAATGGCTCTTTTGTATCCTTCGGAATACGAAGGCTTTGGAATCCCTGTATTAGAGGCACAGAGGGCAGGTTGTCCTGTTATTGCATACAATGCTTCATCTATTCCTGAAATAATAGGTGATACTCCGTTATTGCTTGATGTATTGTCAATAGAATCTATAACAAAATGTTTTAATGTATTGAAGATAAAAAAGGAACGTGAAGATCTTATTTATAAAGGAATAGAGAATGCAAAACGCTTTACATGGGACAAAATGTATGAGCAAGTAATCGCTTTATATAAGGAAGTATGGGAGAAAACAAAAAAATAAGTTTCTCATTAGTTACAGTAACTTATAATAGTGCACAGACACTGCGTGATACTATAACTTCCGTATTATCACAAACTCATCAAGCTATAGAGTACATAATAATAGATGGTTTTTCGAAAGATAACACTGTGGCGATTATAAAAGAGTATGAGCCATTGTTTAATGGACGCCTGAAGTGGATTAGTGAAAAGGACAATGGCTTGTATGATGCGATGAATAAAGGTTTTCAAATGGCAACAGGAGATGTGATTGGGATTATTAATTCTGACGATTTAATATCTGATCCTAATGCAATTGAAAAAGTGATAAAATGCTTTGAAGCAGATAATTCTATTGATGCTGTTTATGCTGATTTATATTATGTTGCTCAAAACGATATATCTAAAATAGTTCGGTATTGGAAATCAGGAAGCCAACGTCCTTTCAGTAAAGGGTGGCATCCAGCTCATCCTACATTTTATGTGAAGAGAGAAGTATATCAGAGATATGGGTTGTTCGATTTAGATTTTAAGTTCGCAGCAGATTTTGAGTTGATGCTTCGTTTGATTGATAAAGAGCATATCAAATTATATTATCTTCCTGAACCTTTAGTCAGGATGCGATTAGGGGGAACTACAAGTAAGAATCTATCTAATATTAGAAAAGGAAATCTTGAATGCATAAATGCTTTTAAAAAGAACGGGATAAAAGTGAGTATGCTATATCCTTTATATCGTTTATTACCCAAAATCAAGCAATATTTTCAATAATATAATCAATGAATCTTCTTTTTACTGGCGCTTCCGGTTTTTTGGGGCACAATATCTATCCTTTACTAAAAGAAAAGTACAACTTAGAAACTATTGGCTTAACTCTTCTGGATAATTATACTATAAATTTAGTGTCGGATATTCCTAAACTGAACATCAAGTACGATGTTGTACTCCATGCTGCAGGAAAAGCTCATACGATACCTGAAAATGAACAGGAAAAACAAGCCTTTTTTGATGTAAATCTTCAGGGTACTAAGAACTTATGCACTGCTTTAGAGAATAGTAGCATTCCTAAAGCTTTCATTTTTATTAGTACCGTTGCTGTTTATGGTTGTGATTCGGGTGAGAATATCACGGAAGAGCATCCTTTGAATGGAACGACTCCTTATGCTTTGAGTAAGATTAAGGCTGAGAAATATTTGGAAGGGTGGTGTGCTATGCATAATGTAAAATTGAGCATACTGCGGCCTTCTTTGATTGCCGGACCTAATCCTCCGGGAAATTTAGGAGCGATGATTCATGGGATTAAAACTAATAAGTATCTGAGTATTGCAGGAGGAAAAGCAAGAAAGAGTGTTCTGATGGTTCAGGATATTGCAAATCTTCTTCCTATGTTAATAGAAAAGGGTGGAATATATAATGTTTGTGACAGTTACCAGCCGAGTTTTCGTGAATTAGAGATGGTGATATGTAAGCAATTGAATAAAAAAACACCAATATCTATTCCTTATTGGTTGGCTAAAAGTATGGCTGTAATGGGCGACTGTCTGGGAGCAAAAGCTCCGATTAATTCTTTGAAACTTTGTAAAATCACAAGCTCTTTGACTTTTAGTAATGAAAAGGCAGTACGAGAACTTGGATGGAAACCTATGAATGTTTTAGAGAATTTTCGAATAGAATAGAAGAAAGTGTGGTGGATATTCTTCTTTGGATAATAGGGCTTTTGATGGGATTGGCAGCTTTAGTCTTTTTAGGGCTTCAGTTTTGGTTTCATTTAATAGACAAGAATGAATAATTTATGTATTATTTGATGATTTTAGTTCTGCTATTCTTAGTAGAACTTCTTTATTTTCGTATCGCTGATAAATGTAACATTATCGATAAACCTAACGAGCGTAGTTCGCACACCCGGATCACGCTGCGGGGTGGGGGAATTATCTTTTATTTGGGGGCGTTGGTTTATTTTCTGACAAACCATTTTGAATATCCCTGGTTCATATTGGCCTTGACCTTGATTACTTTTATCAGTTTTGTGGATGATATCCGTTCTACCTCACAAGGATTGCGTTTAGTCTTTCATTTTACGGCAATGGCTTTAATGTTCTATCAATGGGGATTGTTCAGTTTGCCTTGGTGGACGGTCTTTGTTGCCCTGATTGTTTGTACGGGAATTATTAATGCTTATAACTTTATGGACGGGATTAATGGCATAACAGGAGGTTATTCTTTAATTGTATTACTTGCTTTAGCCTTTGTCAATATGCAAATGGTTCATTTTGTGGAAGGGGATCTTATATACACTATGCTTTGTGCGGTATTGGTATTTAATTTTTTCAATTTTCGCAAGAGAGCAAAATGCTTTGCCGGAGATGTCGGATCGGTCAGTATTGCTTTCGTTGTTCTTTTTTTGATAGGCAAATTAATAATCCGGACAGGGGATTTTAGCTGGATCGTTTTGCTTGCGGTGTATGGAGTAGACAGTGTACTGACTATTATCCATCGGCTTATGTTACATGAAAATATTGGTTTGCCGCATCGCAAGCATCTATACCAGTTGATGGCAAATGAATTGAAAATTCCACATGTGGTGGTTTCATTGATTTATATGATGTCACAAGCTGTAATTATAGTTGGCTATCTGTTAATTCCCGGCAATGGTTATTGCTATTTGATGGGAGCAATCATCGTATTAAGTGTAGTGTATGTCTTGTTTATGAAGAAATATTTCCACCTGCATCAGATGACAGAATGATGCTTCGGTGGCAAGTCTGATGAAAAAAGCCTCCCGGTCATCCTTTTTTAAAGGTGACCGGGAGTTTTTTTATAAGCATTCATTCCCTGTCAACCAAAAAATCTTATTAACTTTGCGGGTCACTTTTGAAAACATAAAAAACTTAATGATATGAATATCTCTTATAATTGGCTGAAAGAGTATGTCAATTTCGATCTGACGCCCGATGAAGTGGCGGCTGCGCTGACTTCTATCGGACTGGAAACAGGTGGAGTGGAAGAAGTTCAAACGATTAAAGGCGGACTGGAAGGCCTCGTGATTGGCGAAGTGCTGACTTGCGTTGAACATCCGAATTCAGACCATTTACACATCACAACCGTAAATTTGGGTAACGGCGAACCTACTCAGATTGTGTGCGGAGCACCTAATGTCGCTGCCGGACAAAAAGTAGTTGTTGCCACTCTGGGCACGAAGCTTTATGATGGTGACGAATGTTTTACGATCAAGAAGTCGAAGATTCGTGGTGTAGAGTCTATTGGTATGATTTGTGCTGAGGACGAAATTGGTATCGGAACATCACATGACGGCATCATTGTATTGCCGGAAGACGCAGTGCCGGGAACACTTGCCAAAGATTATTATAATGTAAAGAGCGACTATGTACTTGAAGTAGATATTACTCCGAACCGTGCGGATGCTTGTTCACACTATGGAGTGGCGCGTGACTTGTATGCTTATCTGATACAGAATGGTAAACAAGCTGTATTAACCAATCCGTCTGTCGATGCTTTTGCTGTCGAAAATCATGATCTGGATATCAAGGTAACTGTGGAAAACAGTGAAGCATGTCCTCGTTATGCAGGCGTTACCGTGAAGGGCGTTACAGTAAAAGAGAGCCCGGAATGGTTGCAGAATAAGTTACGTATCATCGGATTGCGGCCTATTAATAATGTAGTGGATATTACTAACTACATTGTTCATGCTTTTGGACAGCCGCTTCACTGCTTTGATGCAGACAAAATAAAAGGTGGCGAAGTGATTGTGAAAACAATGCCGGAGGGTACACCGTTTGTTACACTGGACGGAGTAGAACGTAAGTTGAATGAACGTGACCTGATGATTTGCAACAAAGAAGACGCCATGTGTATTGCAGGTGTTTTCGGAGGTCTTGATTCCGGTTCTACAGAGGCCACAACGGATGTGTTTATCGAAAGTGCTTATTTTCATCCGACATGGGTACGTAAGACTGCCCGTCGCCATGGTCTGAATACAGATGCTTCTTTCCGTTTCGAAAGAGGTATTGATCCGAATATCACTATCTACTGTCTGAAACTGGCAGCCATGATGGTGAAAGAACTCGCCGGAGGTACCATTTCTTCGGAGATTAAAGATATCTGTGCTGCTCCTGCACAGGATTTTATTGTCGAGTTGACTTACGAAAAGGTACACAGCCTGATTGGTAAAGTGATTCCGGTAGAGACGATTAAGAGCATTGTTGCCAGTCTTGAAATGAAAATCATGAACGAGACAGCCGAAGGACTGACATTGGCAGTACCTCCTTATCGGGTAGATGTACAGCGTGATTGTGATGTAATCGAAGATATCCTGCGTATCTACGGATACAATAATGTGGAAATTCCATCGACTTTGAAGTCGAGTCTGACTACTAAAGGGGATTGTGACAAGTCGAATAAGTTACAGAATCTGGTAGCCGAACAACTGGTTGGTTGCGGTTTCAACGAAATACTGAATAACTCTTTGACTCGGGCAGCCTATTACGATGGTATGGAAACTTATGCTGCCAAGAATCTGGTGATGCTGTTGAATCCTTTGAGTGCAGACTTGAATTGCATGCGTCAGACATTGTTGTTCGGTGGCTTGGAAAGCATTGCTCACAATGCAAATCGTAAGAATGCCGACTTGAAATTCTTTGAATTCGGTAATTGTTACCATTTTGATGCAGAAAAGAAGAATCCGGAAAAGGTATTGGCTCCTTATTCAGAAGACTACCATTTGGGCTTGTGGGTAACCGGTAAGATGGTATCAAACTCTTGGGCACATGCAGATGAAAACAGTTCTGTGTATGAACTGAAAGCCTACGTAGAGAATATTCTCAAACGTTTGGGACTGGAATTGCATACACTGGTGGTGGGTAACCTGAGTGACGATATTTATTCTACAGCCTTGACTGTGAACACCAAAGGTGGCAAGAGACTGGCTACGTTCGGTGTAATTACCAGGAAACTGCTGAAAGCTTTTGATATCGATAATGAAGTTTATTATGCAGACCTGAACTGGAAAGAGTTGATGAAAGCCATCCGTTCAGTGAAAGTAAGCTATAAAGAGATCTCTAAGTTCCCGGCCGTAAAACGTGACCTTGCTCTGTTACTGGACAAGAAAGTACAGTTTGCCGAGATCGAGAAGATAGCTTATGAAACGGAGAAAAAGCTTCTGAAAGAAGTTTCTTTATTCGATGTTTATGAAGGCAAGAATCTTGAAGCCGGTAAGAAATCGTATGCTGTCAGCTTCCTGCTTCAGGACGAGAGTCAGACTCTGAACGATAAAATGATTGATAAAATCATGTCGAAACTGGTGAAGAACCTTGAAGATAAACTGGGAGCAAAGCTCAGATAATACGGAACATAAAAATAACAATTAAATAATTAATAAAACTCACGCTCGCTTCTTCTATCGGGATAGGGGAGGCGGGGTGAGGCAAATATTTTAAACCAATGGGAAGAGCGTTCGAATATAGAAAAGCTACCAAGCTGAAAAGATGGGGCAACATGGCCCGTACATTTACGAGAATCGGTAAACAAATTGCTATCGCTGTAAAAGCCGGTGGTCCCGATCCTGAAAACAACCCGCATCTGCGTGCAGTAGTTGCCACTGCCAAACGTGAGAATATGCCGAAGGATAACGTGGAACGCGCTATCAAGAATGCAATGGGCAAGGACCAGAAGGACTACAAAGAGATGAATTATGAAGGTTACGGTCCGTTTGGTATTGCAGTATTTGTAGAAACTGCTACAGACAATACGACCCGTACTGTGGCTAATGTTCGCAGTGTCTTCAATAAGTTTGGCGGAACATTGGGTACTTCGGGTAGCCTTGATTTTATGTTCAGCTGGAAGTCAATGTTCACTATCACAAAGAAAGAAGGTGTGGACATGGATGATCTGATTCTGGAACTGATTGATTACGGAGTAGAAGAAGAATATGATGAAGATGGTGATGAAATCACACTTTACGGTGATCCGAAGTCATTTGCCCAAATTCAGAAATATCTTGAAGAGAATGGTTTCGAAGTGAAGGGTGCTGAGTTTACCCGTATTCCGAATGATGAAAAGGATCTGACTCCGGAACAACGTGCCACGATCGATAAGATGGTAGAGCGTCTGGAAGAAGATGAAGATGTACAGAATGTGTACACAAACATGAAACCTGCTGAGGACGAAGGCGAAGAATAATGAAATACGTTTATAAAACCAAGGGCACTTGCAGCACGAACATTGAACTGGATGTTGAGAATGGCATCGTGAAGGAAATTGCTTTTTGGGGTGGATGTAACGGCAACCTGCAGGGCATTTCACGTTTGGTGACGGGAATGCCTGTGTCAGAGGTGATCACGAGACTTGAAGGGGTCCGTTGCGGGACTCGTTCTACTTCATGTCCCGACCAACTATGCCGTGCTTTGCACGAGATGGGTTTCTAAAAAACAAAGTCTGTATTCGGGGTAAACAGGGCCTCTGTCAACTACGAACGTAGCTTCTGTTTGCACCATTTAAAGGCTCTATTTAAAATAAGGGAGGCGATGAACTGTCAGTTCATCGCCTCCCTTATTTTAAATAGAATACAGCTTCTTATTTATACATCTCGGGAGTAACTGTTACCTGCATCAGCTCTTCTTGCGTTTTACCTGACAGATAAATATATTTAATCGTCACATCTGATTCTCTGTACACTTTCATCTCTTCAGTGTTCTTTATAGTTTCCGGGAGCGTTTCTTCAAGTGATTTCTTTAATTGTTCCGACATGGTAGGATCGTCAGCCTGTCCGCTCAGGGTATAGAAATAGGTAAATGTATTGTCTTTGCCCGAATAAGTGGTACTGTCCATTCTTGTCATTTCATCTACAGTGATAGGGCACTGTTTGTTTACTTGTTCAGAAGCCAGTTCGAAAACCTTTTGTTTAGCTTGTTGGCAAGAAGCCAGCGTGAAAAGAACAGCGCAAGCTCCGAGAATGATTTTTTTCATTTGCTTAATCTTTTTAATGTGTGAATATGGAACAAAGATAGTTGTTAAAAGTGAACCGAACAAGGTTCTTGCTTGTTATTAATAGCTATCTTTGTAGATACATTCTGTAAATTAGAGGAAAAACAAGAGACATGACATCCTTATGAAAAATATTTTTAAAGATTTGAGAAGTAAAGACCACAAACGCTATCTGGGAGGTTTGGACGTCTTCAGATATATTGGTCCCGGTTTATTGGTTACTGTAGGTTTTATTGATCCGGGCAACTGGGCTTCTAATTTTGCAGCAGGTTCAGAATTTGGTTACTCACTGTTGTGGGTGGTCACGCTGTCCACCATCATGCTGATCGTATTGCAGCATAATGTTGCCCACTTGGGGATTGTGACTGGACTTTGCCTTTCGGAGGCTGCCACACGGTATACTCCTAAGTGGGTATCACGCCCTATTCTGGGTACAGCCGTACTCGCTTCCATCTCCACATCGCTGGCCGAAATACTGGGAGGGGCTATCGCTCTGGAGATGCTGCTTGATATTCCCATTATCTGGGGAGCGGTGCTGACAACTGTTTTTGTATCCATTATGCTTTTTACAAATTCATATAAGAAAATCGAACGCTCTATTATCGCTTTTGTATCGGTGATCGGGCTGTCGTTCATTTATGAACTTTTTCTGGTAGACATTGACTGGCCTATGGCAATCGAAGGTTGGGTGACACCGTCTATACCCAAAGGAAGTATGCTTATCATTATGAGTGTATTGGGAGCGGTGGTGATGCCTCATAATCTTTTCCTCCATTCGGAGGTGATTCAAAGCCACGAATATAACAAGCAAGATGATGCATCTATAAAAAAGGTATTAAAGTATGAACTGTTTGATACCCTCTTTTCCATGATTGTGGGATGGGCCATCAACAGTGCTATGATTCTGCTGGCAGCCGCTACTTTCTTTAAAAGCGGTATCCAGGTGGAAGAATTGCAACAGGCAAAGTCATTGCTTGAACCCTTGCTTGGTAGCAATGCAGCCATTGTCTTTGCTCTGGCATTACTTATGGCAGGTATCTCGTCTACAATCACCAGCGGGATGGCAGCCGGATCTATTTTTGCCGGTATCTTTGGTGAATCTTATCACATCAAGGACAGCCACTCTCAGGTAGGAGTCATTTTATCGTTGGGCATTGCGTTGCTGTTGATCTTCTTTATTGGTGATCCGTTTAAGGGGTTGATCATTTCCCAGATGGTGCTGAGTATCCAGCTTCCGTTTACCGTTTTCTTACAAGTAGGTCTGACCTCTTCGCGTAAGGTGATGGGAGATTATGTAAACAGCAGATGGAGCACGTTTGTGCTTTATGCCATTGCTGCGATAGTGACTGTATTGAATATCATGTTGTTGTTCTCATAAAATATAGACGATGAAAATTATAACTTATAACGTGAACGGACTTCGTGCCGCGGTGAATAAAGGGTTGCCCGAATGGTTGGCAGAAGAGAATCCCGATGTGCTTTGTTTGCAGGAAACCAAATTGCAACCCGACCAATATCCGGCAGAGGCATTCGAGGCGCTTGGATATAAAGCATATCTTTACTCTGCACAGAAGAAAGGGTATAGCGGAGTGGCCATATTGACCAAAATCGAGCCTGACCACATCGAATATGGGATGGGTATCGAAGAGTATGATAATGAAGGGCGTTTTATCCGTGCGGATTTTGGCGACTTGTCGGTGGTAAGTGTTTATCATCCTTCGGGTACGAGCGGAGATGAACGTCAGGCTTTTAAGATGGTTTGGCTTGAAGCGTTCCAAAAGTATGTGACCGAACTGCGAAAATCCCGTCCGAATCTGATTCTTTGCGGGGATTATAATATTTGTCATGAACCCATCGATATTCATGACCCTGTACGTAATGCCACCAACAGTGGTTTCTTGCCTGAAGAACGGGAATGGATGACCCGCTTCCTGTCCGCAGGGTTTATCGACTCCTTCCGCACGCTTTATCCCGAAAAGCAAGAGTACACCTGGTGGAGTTATCGTTTCAACTCACGCGCCAAGAATAAGGGGTGGAGAATTGATTATTGTATGGTAAGCGAACCGGTGCGCTCTTTATTGAAAGAGGCCGTTATCCTGAACAATGCCGTTCATTCCGACCATTGTCCGATGGCATTGGAAGTTGGCTGAATTATTCGAGAATGGTGATACTCAGTTTGCGTCTGTCTCCTCCGTCACGGAACTCACACAGGTAAATGCCCTGCCAGGTTCCGAGGTTGAGCCGGTGGTTTCGGATGGGAATGGTGACCGATGTTCCTATTAATGACGCCTTAATGTGTGCGCTCATATCGTCCGGTCCTTCTTCGGTATGGATGAAGTAAGGTGCCCCATCGAGTACCAGTTTGTTGAAAAACGTATTAAAATCATGGCGCACGTCCGGATCTGCATTCTCGTTGATGGTGATGCCTGCCGAGGTGTGTTTGATGAACACGACCAACAGTCCGTTTTCCGGTAATTCAGGGATAAGGGAGAGGACGTCATGAGTGATCAGATGAAAGCCGCGCGGATAGTGCGGCAGTCGTATGTCGAAGGTTGTTGCCATAAAAATCATTGGTTAGTTGCCGGCAAAGATACTTTTTTAATAAATTTGCAAGAAATTAAAAAGATATAAAATGACACTGGAAGATAGAATAAACCGGGCCTCTGAGCTTTTTAAGAGCGGTTATAATTGTTCGCAGTCTGTAGTAGCTGCTTTTGCCGATATGTATGGATTTACTGAAGAACAGGCACTGCGTATGGCTGCTTCGTTCGGTGGAGGTATCGGACGCATGCGTGAAACGTGCGGAGCGGCTTGTGGCATGTTTCTGCTTGCCGGATTGGAGAAGGGAGCTGTCGACGGAGCCGATCGTGAAGGGAAGGCTGCCAATTATGCTTTGGTACAAGAGCTTGCAGCCGAATTCAAGAAACGAAATGGTTCGTTGAATTGTGGCGAACTGCTTGGTTTAAAGAAGAAAGCGCCGGTTTCATCCGAACCGGAGGTCCGGACAGAACAGTACTATGCCAAAAGACCTTGTTCGAAAATGGTAGAAGAAGCAGCCAGAATATGGGCTGAATATCTCGAAAAACAGAAAAAATAGCTGTTAAATTGATGTTTTCATTACAAAGAAGAGAAAAAACTTACTAATAATCTGTTATATAACATAATTATAACTATCTTTGCAGCCGAAATAAAATCTGATTTGTTCAGGTTTTAACTCATGTCTAACTAAAATTTCTAAAGCAAATGTTGAAAGAAAAAGCAGGTGAAATTGCAGGTAAAATCTGGAATGCACTGAATGGAACAGAAGGACTGACTGCCAAGCAGATTAAGAAAGCGACTAAGTTGGTAGATAAAGATTTGTTCCTTGGCCTCGGATGGCTGTTGAGAGAAGACAAGATCTCTACTCAGGAAATCGAAGGTGAAATCTTCGTTACATTGAACTAAGGAGTGGGCTACTTCCCCAATAAAAAAATGCGTTGATACATTATGATATGTTATCAGCGCATTTTTTTATGTTCTGGCATTTGTGTATATTTGCGCACCAAATTAAATTAAGATAATAGTATCAGATGGATAAAATCAGAAATTTTTGCATCATAGCTCATATCGACCATGGTAAATCAACATTAGCGGACCGCTTGTTGGAGTTCACTAATACCATTCAAGTGACAGAAGGGCAGATGCTTGATGATATGGACCTGGAGAAGGAGAGGGGGATTACAATTAAAAGTCACGCCATACAGATGGAGTATACATACAGGGGGGAAAAGTATATTTTGAACCTGATTGATACTCCGGGGCATGTTGACTTTTCGTATGAAGTGTCCCGCTCGATAGCTGCCTGTGAAGGTGCGTTGCTTATTGTAGATGCATCACAAGGGGTCCAGGCACAGACCATCTCAAATCTTTATATGGCTATTGAGCACGATCTTGAAATCATTCCGATCATTAATAAATGCGATATGGCGAGTGCCATGCCCGAAGAGGTGGAAGACGAGATTGTAGAGTTGCTGGGATGCAAGAGGAATGAAATTATCCGTGCATCCGGTAAGACGGGTATGGGTGTTGAAGAAATACTGGCAGCAGTAATAGAGCGTATACCTCATCCGAAAGGTGATGAAGACGCACCGTTGCAAGCTTTGATCTTCGACTCTGTATTCAACTCCTTCCGTGGAATTATAGCTTATTTCAAAATCACGAACGGAGTTATCCGTGCGGGGGACAAAGTGAAGTTCTTCAATACCGGAAAGGAATACGTCGCCGATGAAATTGGAGTGTTAAAGATGGAAATGGTTCCCCGTAAAGAATTACGGACGGGGGATGTTGGATATATCATTTCCGGTATTAAGACCTCGAAAGAGGTGAAAGTGGGAGATACGATTACCCATGTAGCCCGTCCTTGTGATAAAGCGATTGCCGGATTTGAAGAGGTGAAGCCGATGGTGTTTGCCGGAGTTTATCCTATTGAGGCCGAAGAATTTGAAGATCTGCGGGCTTCGCTTGAGAAGTTGCAGTTGAACGATGCTTCGTTGACTTTCCAGCCGGAATCTTCTTTGGCGCTGGGATTCGGTTTCCGTTGCGGTTTCCTGGGGTTGCTTCACATGGAAATTGTACAGGAGCGTCTGGATCGTGAGTTCGATATGAACGTCATTACTACGGTTCCTAACGTATCTTATCATATCTACGATAAGCAAGGCAATATGACGGAAGTTCATAATCCCGGCGGTATGCCCGATCCGACAATGATTGACCACATAGAAGAGCCTTATATCAAAGCTTCCATTATTACAACTACCGATTATATCGGACCTATCATGACGCTTTGCCTTGGCAAGCGGGGAGAGCTGTTGAAGCAGGAATATATATCTGGAAACCGCGTCGAGCTGTTTTACAATATGCCTTTGGGCGAGATTGTGATCGACTTCTATGACAGATTGAAGAGTATCTCGAAAGGTTATGCTTCGTTTGATTATCATCCGGATGGTTTCCGTCCGTCTAAGTTGGTGAAACTGGATATTCTGTTGAATGGCGAATCGGTTGACGCGCTTTCCACCTTGACTCACTTCGATAATGCCTACGATATGGGACGCCGGATGTGTGAAAAATTGAAAGAACTGATTCCGAGACAGCAGTTTGAGATTGCCATCCAAGCTGCCATCGGTGCCAAAATCATAGCACGTGAGACGATCAAGGCTGTGCGTAAAGATGTTACGGCGAAATGTTACGGAGGTGATATCAGCCGTAAACGTAAATTGCTTGAGAAGCAGAAAAAAGGAAAAAAACGTATGAAGCAGATCGGCAACGTGGAAGTGCCGCAGAAGGCGTTCCTTGCCGTGCTTAAACTGGATTAGGAAATAAGGGCTGCAACGTGATAAAAAGCAGAAATCTTTCTGAACAAATTTCGTTGCAGCCAGTTTCTAATATACCAGGTAATTGCCATCTGTCCGCAGAGCTTTCCCTGGCAATTGCCTTTAAAACAACGATAAACAATAAAAATGAGAAAAGTTCTGTCTTTTTCGGCCTTTTTGATTATTGGCCTTTTACTATCACAATTCCTGCCATCATTGGCAGGTGAAGGATATGCTGCTGTAAAAACTGTATCTAGTATTCTTCTTTATGTCTGCCTGAGTTTTATTATGATTAATGTCGGGCGTGAGTTTGAAGTAGATAAGACCCGTTGGCGAAGTTACGCTGAAGATTATTTTATTGCGATGGCTACTGCCGCTATGCCTTGGTTCCTGATTGCCCTTTATTATGTGTTTGTACTTCTTCCTCCTGAGTTTTGGAATAGTTGGGAGGCGTGGAAAGAGAATTTGCTGTTAAGCCGTTTTGCCGCTCCTACGTCGGCAGGTATCCTTTTCACAATGCTCGCTGCTATCGGACTTAAGTCAAGTTGGATTTATAAAAAGATTCAGGTGCTGGCTATCTTCGATGACCTTGATACGATTTTATTGATGATTCCTCTGCAGATAATGATGATCGGTATGCGCTGGCAACTGATTGTGGTTATCTTTATCGTCTTTTTGCTGCTTTCATTAGGTTGGAAACAGTTGGGCAAATATAACTGGCGTCAGGACTGGAAAGCGATAATGGGCTATTCGGTACTTGTTTTCGTTGCTACACAGGCTGTTTATTACTTCAGCAAGCAGTTGTATGGCGAAGAGGGCAGCATTCATATCGAAGTGCTGTTGCCGGCTTTTGTGCTGGGTATGATCATGAAACATAAAGAGATAGATACTCCGGTGGAGCACAAAGTTTCGACGGGAGTCTCGTTCCTGTTTATGTTTTTAGTCGGACTCAGTATGCCGCATTTTATTGGGGTGAACTTTGCAGAGACGCATGCCGGAACCCATTCGGTGACAGGCTCACAGGAAATGATGTCATGGGGAATGATAACGTTGCATGTGTTGATTGTTTCACTGCTTTCAAACATAGGTAAGTTATTCCCCGTATTCTTTTACCGGGACCGGAAGTTCAGCGAACGACTGGCACTTTCTATCGGTATGTTTACCCGTGGTGAAGTAGGAGCCGGAATTATTTTTATTGCCCTTGGATACAATCTGGGTGGCCCTGCTTTAGTGATCTCAGTGCTTACGATCGTGTTAAACCTGATTCTGACCGGCATCTTTGTTCTATGGGTGAAGAAGTTGGCATTGCGGAGTTATACAACTTAGCAAAGGCATAAAGTTACTTAAACCTAATTCTATAAATACATATTATGACAGTTTTACGTTCGATGAAGGATTTCTCGTCGATGAATATTACGGCGAGTATTTTATTATTTGTAACAGCGATTGCTGCTGCGGTAATTGCTAACTCTCCTGTGGCACCGGTGTATCAGGAATTTTTGTCGCACGAACTTCATTTCCGTATCGGAGGCTTTAATTTACTTTCGCATGCGGGACACAATCTGACAATGATTGAGTTCATCAATGACGGATTGATGACGATTTTTTTCCTGATGGTCGGGTTGGAGATTAAGAGGGAGTTGCTGGTAGGTGAGCTTTCTTCGTTTCGTAAAGCTGCACTGCCATTCATAGCCGCATGTGGCGGAATGGTAGTGCCTGTTGTAATCTATTCCATGATTTGTGCTCCGGGCACTGAAGGAGGACAAGGGTTGGCTATCCCCATGGCGACCGATATTGCCTTTTCCTTGGGAGTACTCAGTCTGTTGGGCAAGCGTGTGCCGCTAAGTTTGAAAATCTTCCTTACAGCTTTTGCGGTAGTCGATGATATAGGCGGTATTTTGGTGATTGCTATCTTTTACAGTTCACATGTGGCTTATGAGTATTTGTTATGGGCGGCATTACTTTACGTACTGTTATATTTTATAGGTAAGAAAGGAGCCACTAATAAGATTTTCTTCTTAGTCGTTGGGGTGGTTATCTGGTATCTTTTCCTGCAATCGGGTATCCATAGTACGATTTCCGGTGTCATTCTGGCTTTTGTCATTCCCGCTAAACCTCAGTTGAATGTCGGTACTTATATTGAGCGTATCCGGCGTATTATCAGTACATTTCCCGAAATGGGAGCAAACAATATCGTATTGACCAACCAGCAGATAGCTAAGCTGAAGGAGGTTGAGTCGGCTTCCGACAGAGTCATCAGTCCGCTTCAATCACTTGAAGATAATCTTCATGGTGCGGTGAATTACCTTGTTCTTCCATTATTTGCTTTTGTCAATGCCGGTGTTATGTTCAGTGGTGAAGGCGAGGTCATTGGCGGAGTTACCTATGCGGTTGCTCTGGGGCTGTTGGCTGGCAAGTTTCTTGGGATTTATTCTTTTACCTGGTTGGCCATCAAGAGTGGACTCACTCCAATGCCTTTAGGGATGAACTGGAAGAACATATCCGGAGTGGCATTATTGGGAGGCATTGGTTTTACGGTATCACTTTTTATTGCCAATCTTTCGTTTGGCTCCACTCACCCCGTATTGTTGAACCAAGCTAAACTCGGTGTTTTGTCCGGTACGGTAATAGCAGGTATATTGGGATATCTGGTTTTGCATTGGGTCTTGCCCCGGAAAAGATAATTTTCTTATATAATAAGGTAGACTTCTAATCTCCTGCTAAGATTAGTTAAATAACTTATGGCATTAGTTGAATAACTAATGGTTGTAGTTGTTTGTTCTGAATGATTTATTATCTTTGTGGTATCAGAACCTTTTAATTCTTAATTACGATGAAAAGACTTACTGCCAAAGAAGAAGAGATCATGCGCATATTCTGGAAAGAAGGTGCAATGTTTGTCCGTGAACTTCTGAAGTATTATGACGAGCCCAAACCCCATTATAATACAGTATCTACTATCGTACGGGGTCTTGAAGAGAAAGGGTTTGTCGGATATAAAGCTTATGGCAATACCTATCAGTATTTTGCCTTGATCTCAGAGAAGCAGTATAAGCGCTCCGCTCTTCATGAAGTTGTTTCCCAATATTATGATAATTCCTACACCAATGTTGTATCGGCATTTATTGAGGAAGAAGGGTTATCTGTTGAAGACCTGAAAGCTTTGATTCGCCAGATAGAACAAGGACGTAAAAAATAATCTTATGGGAGCTTTCTTGTTTTACCTGTTCAAGTCAGCTTTCTGCCTGATATTATTTTATGTGTTTTATCGGGCGTTGCTGAGCCGCAGCACTTTCTTTCGCTTTAACCGATTGACATTGCTGGTGGGGATGTCGGTATGTGTCGTCCTCCCTTTGATGGAGTTTACTACTGAGGAAGAGCATCTCTTCCATACTCCTTTTCAGGTCATCCATCGTGTATTGGTGGAAGAAGGTTATTCCGATTCTTCGTTGGAGTTGGTTCAGGAAGGAGGAATGGGGCGGTTGGCAAACTCGCCTGAAAGGGTACGACATACTTCTCCTGATATCACATTCCGGCATGAATTAATAAGAGTAGGGGGAGTTGTCTATTTGATAGGGAGCGTCGTAGTGTTCTTAGGCTTTGTACTGTCTGCGATTCGTATGTGGGGTCTGATATTACATGCCAGGAGGAGCAGATACGGAAAGTATACATTGGCATTGACTTCTCAAACGGTAGGTTCTTTTAGCTGGGGGAGGGTTATTGTGATTTCTGAAGCGGATTATGGTCATTCACAAGAAATTCTGCTGCATGAAGTGATGCATTTGCGTAGTTGGCATACGCTGGATTTATTGTGGATTCAACTTCTTCTCATTCTATTCTGGTTTAATCCGGCCATGTGGCTGTTGAAACGTGAGTTACAGGAAGTTCACGAATTTGAGGCAGACGACGGAGTGATAAATAATGGCATCGATGCAACGAGATATCAACTTTTGTTAGTGAAAAAGGCCGTTGGTACAAGGCTCTACTCTATGGCCAACGGTTTCAATCACAGTAAACTTAAAAACCGAATCACCATGATGTTGAAAGAAAGAACCAATGGGTGGGCACGTTTGAAGCTGTTGCTTTTTGTGCCCGTGATGGCCGGAACGTTTTATGCGTTCGCCCGGCCCGAAGTGAAGGAGACATTTGTACAGACAGTGCCCGGACTGCACCAGAAACAAGCAATGGATTATCAAACTCTGTCGAAACTGTTGAGGAATGAAGAGGAGGCCTACAACCTTCGGAAATTTGGAAAGAAGGTTGCCCCTACTACCCCTGAGAACCGGATGAATCAATTGCTAATGAATGCCAGGAATGTGATGCTGTTCGATGGAGATTATGTTCTCAAAGAAAATCTGAAGGATAAAGTTAAGGAAAAGCTTTTGTATAAACAACGGAGAGAGAAAGAAAAGTCTGGTCGTAAAGACGAACAGATTGTTGGGTTCTGGTGTGACAGAGGAACCAACGTGGATGAAGCAAGGCAGGCATTGCAGGCGGTTTACGATGCATATACCGAAATACGTGACAGCATTGCTATTGCTTCGGGTAATGATAGTAAAGATTTCCTTGACAAGGAATTCCCCATCGTTGTTTCGCAATATGAGAATTTGAAGAAGTTTGGCTCCCAAAGTGGAGATTGTCTGAGTGGGATCGAGTTGAATTTTATGTCCGGTAAGGATTTGCTTAAAGAATTGAAGAATCCTACGGCAGAGGAGTTACAACAGGCAGTAACCGATTATCGGGAGAAACTGAAAGATGGTCGGAAACTTAGTGTGAGGGTCAAGGTTGATCGTGAATGTAATATGGGGACAGTGTTGAAAATGAAACAGATACTCAGAGAGAACTGGTAAGAAGAACCGGTTTCGGTTACTTTGATAAGAGCTATTCCGGTGAAACAACTCTCCGGAATAGCTCTTTTATTTAAGACTGATTGGATTTGTTCATTCTCTTTTTAATAGTTTCCCACGTAGCTGTCTTCAGGAAGCTTTCTTCCATTTGCAACACCATTTTTTTGAATTTGTTAAATGGAATGGCAAAAGACAAAAGATCGGATTTCATACATTTGCGTGCCGAAGGGTCGAATGATCCTAACACTGCCCGATTGGTTCCGTTCAGTTGTTCCCGGTACGGATGATAGATAATGGAGGCACAGCCTGCACCGAAAGGAGCAATTACTGCATCAGGATCTGCATTGTCAAAACAAGCCAGTGTGAACAATCCGGAGAGAACATCGGCAGATGCAAAGAAAATAACCACTTCCGGTGTGTCTTCTGCTTCCAGTTTGTCCCAACGCTTGAAAATCAGGTTTTCCCCCTTGATAGGAAGTACGGGTAACTGTGCCAGAGCCTCCGCAGCCAATTCCGGCGTTTGTTTGTATCGTTCTCCTTCTCCTTGCCCATTGTGTGAAAGGAAACATTCAAACCCGGGGAACATCTTGTCCGTAAAGCTTGTATACCGTTTTCCACCCCGGCATCCCACAGAATCTGCCTGTATACAGAGAGTTTTTCCTCGTTGTACTTGTGTCAGTTGGGCAATGATACACCGATGTCCTTTCGGAGCTTCCACTACCGGAAGATTCTGTGTATCTGCCGAGTATTCAAATGTTATGGGGAGTCCGGCTTGTGGAAAATAAGTATCCCACAAGGTAATGAACTGATCCTTAAGTGTTGTTTCCATGACCTTATATCTCGTTGTTTTATCAATTAATCATCTTCTCCGCCATCGTCAATCGGTAAGATTTTCCGGCTTTCTTCGTGTGGGAGCTCTTCGACCTGCCGGAGCTTGCGTTCGATGGCGCGGGTGCGTTTTCCCATTACTTCTTCCAATTGGTCACCTGCACTTTGCAGATTCTTCTGCACCTTCTCGAGCAGTCCTCCGAATTTTCCGAATTCAGTTTTTACGGCTCCCAGTACAGTCCATACTTCACCAGTACGTTTCTGTATGGCAAGTGTCCGGAATCCCATTTGCAGGCTGTTCAGTATAGCTCCCAAAGTAGTTGGCCCGGTTACGACAATCTTGAAATCCTTTTGTAGTGTTTCCACTAAAGTTGTGCGGCGGATTACTTCTGCATAAATGCTTTCAAAGGGGAGGAACAGGATGGCGAAGTCCGTTGTAAACGGTGGGTCGACATACTTGTCATGAATATCCTTTGCCATCTTTTTTATGGTTGTTTCCAGTTGACGCCCGCATGATTCCATCAGTACAGCGTCACCTGCCTCAAAGGCATCATAATATTGCTCGTAAACATCTTTTGGAAATTTTGCATCGATTGGCAGATAAATGGTACTGTTTGCATCGTCTTTCCCGGGAAGTTTGATGGCGAACTCTACAAATTCGGTTCCGCTCTTCTTGGTCTTGACATTTGCTTCATACTGTTCGGGACTCATCATCTGCTCCAGAAGAGCACCTAACTGGACTTCTCCAAAAGTCCCGCGCATTTTCACGTTGCTCAGAACTTTCTTGAGACCACCCACATCTTGTGCGAGAGACTTCATTTCTCCCAGGCCTTTTTGCACGTTTTCAAGTTGCGAACGGACTATCTCGAAGGACTGTCCGATACGTTCGTTAAGAGTCTTTTGTAATTTCTCTTCAACCATCACGCGCATGTCATCCAGACGCTTCTCAGTAGACTGTATCAGCGTTTCCTGCTGACGTGCCATTGCGTCGAACTTCTGGCGTTGCAGTTCTCCGGTGGTCATCATGTTCTTATGCATGGCGTCCTGCAACTGTTGTAAACCCTGATTCAGGGTTTGCGTCATTTCCATGCGCAACTCACGAATGCTGCGATTCAACTCTTCCCGGTTTTCCTGCATTTGTTGACGCAATGCCCGTTGCATCTCTTCGCTTTGCGAGCGATTGTTGCGGGTTAGTGTCAATACAAGCTGGACAACCAGCAAGGCTGCAATAATCAAGAGGAGAGTCAGTTCCATTTAATAAGTCAATATTTCGTTTCCGGTTTCAGTAATCAGAATCATATTTTCCCATTGTGCAGACGGCAATCCGTCGTCTGTGCAGACTGTCCAGTCATCAGCAGAGTCGACAAAGACCTCATACGTTCCCATATTGATCATCGGTTCGATGGTGAAAGTCATGCCCGGAAGAATTAACATTCCTGTTCCCCGGCGTCCGAAGTGTTCTACGTCGGGTTCTTCATGGAATTTGATACCTACTCCGTGCCCGCATAAGTCACGGACCACGCTATAACCGTTCTTCTCGGCATGTTCCTGAATAGCGGCACCCACATCTCCTAACCGTGCCCAAGGCTGTGCGGCTGCTATACCGATTTCCATACACTCTCTGGTAACTTGCACCAGTCTTTGTTTTTCCGGACTGACTTCACCGATCATGAACATACGTGATGCATCGGAGAAATAGCCTTTGTAAATAGTCGATACGTCCACGTTGACTATATCTCCGCTTTGCAGAAATTCGGTCGGACTGGGTATTCCGTGGCATACCACATCATTGATACTGGTACAGACGCTTTTAGGGAATCCTTCATAATTGAGAGGGGCGGGAATAGCACCGTGAGCTGTTGTGAAATCATAAACCAATCGGTCGATCTCTTCTGTAGGCATTCCTTCACGAATGTTTTCCGCGATGTGGTCAAGCAGCGCCGTATTGATTTTGGCACTTTCACGGATACCTTCAATCTGTTCCGGCGTACGGAGCACTTTGCGTGGGGGAAGTTTATAGCCTTGTTTTCTGTATTTCTGTATCTTATCTTCTATTTCATCCGGATAATTGGAAGGAGTAAACCGGACTCCTTTAATAAACTTTTTCATTTTACTATCTTGATTTTTTATTCGTAGCACAAATGTAGGGAATAAAAAGGGGAAATGCTGTGTATCGGGAAAGATTATTTCTGCGAGTCGGAGGTGAAAAGCAGCAATTAATACTCAATAACTCATTTTGTCATTTTGTATTTTAATGCTGCTCAGATTTGATTTTTCAGGTCCTATATCAATCCTTGTGGAAAAGAACGCGAAATAGCGGAATTTGTATAATTCAAAAAGAATGTTATTCCATTGTTTTACTGTGATATCGTTTATTGATAGTTCTAATATCGTTTATTGTGTTATGAATTCCTATGTTTATGCACATATATGTTATTTTTGTATGATTGCTTCTGCGAGTGCTAATAAATAAAAAAAGTGGTCTTATACAGTGGGAAACGTCTTTGGGGATTATGAAATTAGCAAATACTCGGATGAAGTTAGCAAAATACTTAGACGAAGTTAATAAAAGACTTGGATGAAGTTAACAAAAGACTTAGAGGATATTAATAAAGGTCTAAGTGTTTTTGCATATTTATCATTAGATTAGTGATAAAAGTGTATGTTATTTCTTTTTTTTATCCGTTTTCTATTAAATATAAGTTCTATCTGAGGACTTTTGTTTCTATATAGAGTTAGCGATTCTTCTATAAATGAAGCAATCTGTAGCTTACTTCCTCTTAAAGGTTTCTTTTTGAAAATTCAGGTAAGGTAAACAGAATGCCTCCGAAGCGAACAATGTGGTTTTTATTTGTTTGAAATGTTTTTATTAATCCTATTTCCTTTTTATTAGAAAACAATCCTTATATTTGTCCCTTGTATTATTAATTTAATGACAAATGACACTTATGAAGACATTGAATTTTATGAAGACGCTGCTTTTATTGGTAGCTATAGTAGGCTTGAGCTCTTGTGGCGACAAGTATTATTCAGATGATTATTTGCGAAACAGTAATGCAAAGTTATGCGGAAAGACTTGGGTGAATGATTCTGATAAAAATGATGCGGATGAATGGGTGCGCCATACATTGAAGTTTGATGATAGCGGACGGCTGGCAGAAACTTATGCTTATTATCATTTGAATGAAAACCAACCTTACCGGACAGAAACAAATAATCTGACTTGGTCCTGGATAGACGATTCGATGGAAGGAATTGTTTTTGACTATGGCGTAAACGGGATGACTTATTTTGATAATGTGTGGGTGCGCGAACATAATCTTTCCGGAAAGCTGAACGGAAAGGTCGTTGTATTTGTTGATTCAAAATACAACAGAAACTAATTTAGAAAAGGAGATAGAAAGATGAAAGGCTATTTAAAGATTCTGCTGGTACTGCTGCTGGCTGTCGGACTGGCATCTTGTGAAGACGATCAGGGAGAGATTGAATATGTCATTGCCGGACGGGCATGGACAGGCGATGTGGGGATGAATGCCGATAACGGTGAAGCCTTGTTTAGTACCTTTGAATTCGGGCTTGACGGTTTTGGGGTGGAAACCCAGTTTTATGCTTCTGATGGCGCTTTGTATGATCAGTATCGTTTCCGGTGGTATTGGGGCGACTCTTATAATCGTAATTTAGTGTTGGATTACGGAACTAACGGTATTTCTTTTATGGATGACGTAAGAGTATACGGAGATCGGCTGAGCGGTATCTTTTATCTTTCGGACAATGCACCGGGTTTTAATTTTGAGCTTAGGATGGAATAATACTTATATTTGACAGGTGAGATATATCAAAATGGGCGTGAAATAGTTGTTTCACGCCCATTTTAGTATCATTTTCTGAGAAACAATTTCTTGAATGCCGGGGGATAAGGAGTTTCAAATTCCATCAGCTGATCTGTTACCGGATGATAGAAACAAAGTTTGAAAGCATGCAACGCCAGACGCCCGAGAGGATTGGGACCGCCGTCGATACCGTAACGCCCGTCTCCGATCAGAGGATGCCCTAAATCCTGCATATGTACACGTATCTGATTTTTACGTCCGGTTTCCAGTCGCAGTTCTACCAATGAATATCCATTGGCGCGTTTGATAGTGCGATAGTGGGTGATTGATTTGGAACCACCGTCATCGTAGCTGCTTGAACTGACATATAAGGTACGGTCTGTCAACCAGGATACGACGGTGTCGCTGTCCTTTTCCATCTCGCCGGTAACTACTGCTACATAACGACGGTCCGTCACGATGTCATGCCAGTGGTCACGCAGTGTACGTTGTGTCTTTTCATCTTTGGCAAACATCATCAATCCTGAGGTGTCACGATCCAGACGATGAACTACAAAAATACGGTTTCCACGCCCCGAACGCCCCACATATTCACTTAAGATATGCTGTGCTGTGCGTTCCTTCTGCCGGTCGGTGCCAACAGAGAGTAAGCCTTCTTTTTTCTCTACTACGATGATATAAGTGTCTTCATAGACGATTTTCAGCAGCGGATGACGGAATTCCTTTTTATTCTTATCTTTGCTGATAAGCACTTTCATGCCCGGTTGCAGAGGGAAGTTGAATTGTGTCGTAATCACATTGTCAACCAGTACGATTCGTTTGCTGAGTAGTGACTTTAATTTGGTACGGCTGGCATCAGGCATTTTCGCTGCGAGGAAGTCCATTAGTTCCATAGGCTCTTTCACCAGATAACCTGTATATTGCGCACGTGCCTTTTCGGCCGGAGTTCGTTTCATTCTTTTCATATTTGTTTCCTTATTTAAGTTCGAGCAGCACTACGTTTTCCACGTGATGGGTATGTGGGAACATATCTACCGGTTGCACTGCTTTCACACGGTATTTAACGTCGAGCAACTGAAGATCACGGGCTTGCGTTGCCGGATTACAACTAACATATACAATTCGTTTTGGTTCGGCAAACAAGATTACGTCTACCACATCCTGATGCATTCCTGCCCGGGGAGGATCGGTGATAATTACGTCTGGACGTCCATACTGATTGATGAAGTCCTGAGTCAGGATATCCTTCATGTCTCCGGCAAAGAACAACGTATTCTCTATTCCGTTAATTTCCGCATTTACTTTCGCATCTTCAATGGCTTCGGGCACGTATTCGATGCCGATCACTTGCCGTGCCTGTCGCGATACAAAGTTAGCAATGGTTCCTGTTCCGGTATACAGGTCATACACCAGTTCGCCACCCGTTAATCCGGCAAAGTCGCGCGCTACCTTATAGAGGTTGTATGCCTGCCCCGAATTGGTCTGATAGAACGATTTCGGTCCCACTTTGAAACGCAGGCCCTCCATCTCTTCAAAGATATGGTCGTTGCCACGGAATACGTGTACATCGAGATCATTGATGGTGTCGTTGCATTTATTATTAATAATGTATAGGAGAGAGGTTATTTCCGGAAATTGGTCGGCCACATACTGCAATAACTGTTTGAAGAGATCCATTTCATGCTCTTCGGTAATTTTACAAATCAGAATTACCATCAGTTCGCCGGTACTTGAAGTACGCACAATCATGTTGCGGAGCATTCCTTCCTGTGAACGAAGGTTGATGAAAGAGTAATTGTGCTCGTAAGCATAATCACGGATTGTGTTTCGGATGCGATTGGAAATATCGTCTTGTAACCAACACTTTTCGATAGCCAGCACTTTGTCGAATGCTCCCGGGATATGGAATCCTACTGCATTCATCTGGTCGTACTTTACATCCTGTTTCACTTCTTCTGCTGTCAGCCAGCGTTTGTTTGAGAAGGTAAATTCCAGTTTGTTCCGATAAAATTCGGTTTTGGCAGATCCCAGGATAGGAGAGATCTCCGGTAATTCGATCTTGCCGATGCGACGGAGGTTATCTTCCACCTGTTTCTGTTTGTATTTGATTTGTTCGGCGTAAGGCAATACCTGCCATTTGCATCCGCCGCATACGCCATAGTGTTGGCAAAAAGGAACGGCACGTATCGGCGAGAGTTCGTGAAACTTCACCGCTTCGGCCTCGGCATATTTATTCTTTTTTCTTTTGACTTGCAGATCCACCACATCGCCCGGCACTACGTAAGGCACAAAAACTACCAGGTCATTTACTTTTGCGATGGCTTTTCCTTCGGCAGCCACATCCGTTATTGTCACCTTCTCCAGCAGGGGAAGTTCTTTTTTCTTTCTAGCCACAATACTCCTTGAATTATATTAAAATGATTTCTTTATGTATAAAGCGTGAATATATAAAATCACCATTCTACGCCATATTAATAAAATCTTTCGCAAAAGTAGGTATTTTTTTTCGTATTTCTCTATATGAAGTGAAATAATGCAGATTGCAATGTCGAAATTGCATTTTGATAGAAAGTTTTTCATATAAAAGTTTTCTGGTTTGCGAAATATCCTTAGATTTGCGAACAGAAAAGAATCACAACTAATAACTTTAAAATCGTATTATGGACAAAAAAAGAGTTTATACCTTTGGTAATGGACTGGCAGAAGGAAAAGCCGGTATGCGAAACTTACTTGGGGGTAAAGGTGCGAACCTTGCCGAAATGAATCTGATCGGTGTCCCCGTACCTCCGGGCTTCACAATTACAACTGACGTTTGTACCGAATATTACGAGATGGGACAGGAAAAGGTCGTATCTCTCCTGAAAGAAGAAGTAGAAAAAGCCATTGCAAATATAGAGAACCTGATGCGTTCAAAATTTGGTGACGTAGAGAATCCGTTGCTGGTTTCTGTGCGTTCGGGTGCACGTGCATCCATGCCGGGCATGATGGATACGATCCTGAATCTGGGTTTGAACGATGAAGTGGTTGAAGGCTTGACCCGTAAAACAGGAAATGCCCGTTTTGCATGGGATTCTTACCGCCGTTTCGTACAGATGTATGGTGATGTAGTATTAGGTATGAAGCCTGTTAACAAAGAAGACCAGGATCCGTTTGAAGCCATCATCGAAGAGGTGAAACATGCCAAAGGCGTGAAATTGGATAACGAGCTTGAGGTAGAAGACTTGAAAGAACTCGTGAAGAAATTTAAAGCTGCTGTAAAAGCACAGACCGGCAAGGATTTCCCTACTTGTGCATATGAACAGCTTTGGGGAGCAATTTGCGCCGTATTTAATTCATGGATGAATGAACGTGCCATCCTGTACCGTAAGATGGAGGGAATTCCTGACGAATGGGGTACTGCCGTAAGTGTTCAGGCAATGGTATTCGGTAATATGGGCGATGGTTCTGCTACAGGTGTTTGCTTCTCACGCGATGCTGCCACAGGTGAGGACCTTTTCAATGGTGAATACCTGATCAATGCACAGGGCGAGGACGTTGTTGCCGGAATCCGTACTCCGCAACAGATCACGAAGATCGGTTCTCAGCGTTGGGCCCAGTTGGCCGGTGTGAGCGAAGAAGAGCGTGCTTCGAAATACCCTTCTATGGAAGAAGCAATGCCGGAAATATATAAACAACTGGACGAATTGCAGACTAAGCTCGAAAATCACTATAAAGATATGCAGGACATGGAGTTCACCGTTCAGGAAGGCAAACTTTGGTTCCTTCAGACACGTAACGGTAAACGTACCGGTGCTGCCATGGTAAAAATCGCAATGGATCTGTTCCGTCAGGGAATGATTGATGAAAAGACTGCCCTGATGCGTGTAGAACCCAATAAGCTGGATGAATTACTCCACCCGGTATTCGATAAGTCTGCTTTGAAACAGGCTAAAGTGTTGACTCGCGGTTTGCCGGCTTCTCCGGGTGCTGCTACCGGTCAGATTGTATTCTTTGCTGACGACGCTGCCGAATGGCATGCTGCCGGAAAACGTGTCGTAATGGTTCGTATTGAAACATCACCGGAAGATTTGGCCGGTATGGCAGTTGCTGAAGGTATTTTGACCGCACGCGGAGGTATGACTTCACATGCAGCCGTGGTTGCCCGCGGTATGGGTAAATGTTGTGTTTCGGGAGCCGGTGCACTGAACATCGACTATAAAGCCCGTACAGTAGAAGTGGACGGCGTGTTGCTGAAAGAGGGTGATTTCATCTCTTTGAACGGTAGTACGGGTGAAGTTTACCAAGGTAAAGTAGAAACGAAGGCTGCTGAGTTATCGGGTGATTTTTCCGATTTGATGAAGTTGGCCGATAAATATACCCGCCTGCAAGTACGTACTAATGCCGACACTCCGCATGATGCTGAGGTTGCCCGTAACTTCGGTGCGGTAGGTATAGGCCTTTGCCGTACGGAACACATGTTCTTTGAAGGTGAAAAAATTAAGGCTATGCGTGAAATGATTCTGGCAGAAAATGCTGAAGGGCGCCGCAAAGCACTGGCTAAGATACTTCCATATCAGCAAGCCGACTTCAAAGGAATCTTTAAGGCTATGGCCGGTTGTCCGGTGACCGTACGCCTGCTTGATCCTCCTTTGCATGAATTCGTTCCTCACGATCTGAAAGGACAGCAAGAAATGGCCGATACGATGGGGGTAAGCCTGCAATATATCCAGCAGCGTGTAGAATCACTTTGCGAACACAACCCGATGTTGGGCCACCGCGGTTGCCGTTTGGGAAATACGTATCCCGAAATCACACAGATGCAGACTCGTGCCATTTTGGGTGCCGCTCTTGAACTGAAGAAAGAAGGAATAGAAACACATCCCGAAATCATGGTGCCGCTGACAGGTATTCTTTACGAGTTCCAGCAGCAGGAAAGTGTGATCCGTGCCGAAGCAGAAAAGCTTTTCGAAGAGGTGGGAGACCGCATCGACTTCAAGGTTGGAACCATGATCGAGATTCCTCGTGCAGCTCTGACTGCCGACCGTATCGCTTCGTCTGCCGAGTTCTTCTCGTTCGGAACCAACGACTTGACTCAGATGACTTTCGGTTACTCTCGTGACGATATCGCTTCTTTCCTTCCGGTTTATCTGGAGAAGAAGATCCTAAAGGTAGACCCGTTCCAGGTACTCGACCAGAATGGTGTAGGCCAGTTGGTACGTATGGCAACCGAAAAAGGGCGTGCTATCCGTCCGGATTTGAAATGCGGTATCTGCGGTGAACATGGCGGTGAGCCTTCATCTGTGAAGTTCTGCCATAAAGTAGGTTTGAATTACGTTAGTTGTTCTCCGTTCCGTGTGCCTATTGCACGTCTGGCAGCGGCACAAGCTGCTATTGAAGACTAAATAGATTTCAGATAACTGGTTAGGCGAGGCTACCCGTGAAAGGGTAGCCTCGTTTTTTATGGAAACAGAATAAGAGAAAGCAGAAGCAGGGGGAGTGGATAAAATGTAGAGTGAATATTTGTATAATTCAAATAAAAATATTTCCTTTATCTTATGAAACCTTACTTATTATATATTTTAACAAACTAAAATTACAGAATTATGAAAAGAAATCTTGTATTTGTATTGTTTGCCCTTGTTTCGGTTGTGGGCTTTTCTCAAGTGAGCTGGAATGCCAAGGTGGGAATGAATATCAGTAATTATACCGGTGATTTTGACATGAATGCCAAAGTAGGATTCAAGATAGGCGGTGGTATGGAGTATGGATTTAATGAAATCTGGTCTTTGCAACCCTCTTTGTTCGTATCTTCCAAAGGTGTCAAGAAGGATGAACTGAGTGTGAATGCTGTTTATCTGGAACTGCCGGTTATGGCTGCGGCGCGTTTCAAAGTGGCCGATAATACCAATATTGTGTTGAGTGCCGGTCCTTATTTTGCTTGCGGTATCGGGGGTAATTCTAAAGTCGATTTAGGTAAAGGACGTTTGGAAGTTGATACCTTTGGCGACGACGGTCTGCTGAAACGTGGCGATGTAGGTTTGGGTATCGGTGTTGCCGCGGAGTTTGGCAAGATCATCGCAGGGCTTGACGGCCAGTTCGGATTTGTCGATGTAATGGACGACGTAAATGGTAAAAATCTGAATGTTTCGATCAGTGTAGGTTATAAGTTCTGAGAAACCGATAAATATTAAAATAGAGAAGCCGCTGTAAATCAATTACAAGCGGCTTTTCTTTTATATTCACTCAGCGAATAATGGCGGAAATAGTTGTTTAATTAATGAATATACTATACTTTTGCGCCCCGAAACAAAAGTGAAATAATTCTTTTGTTTGTTTTCAAAATAGGTACATTTAATTAAAACTACTAAGAAGATGAAAAAGATTGTATTGTTTTTATTTGTTGCTATTGCAACTTTATCTGTCAAAGCTCAGGACATTTACATGGGAGGTACCGTAGGTTTGTGGCGTAATGATGACGCTAATACTACTTCTTTCAAGCTCGCTCCGGAAATCGGATACAACCTGAGTGAACAATGGGCACTGGGCGTTGAACTCCAGTTTAACCATGATTATATAAGTCATAAAACGATTAATTCTTTTGCTATTGCTCCTTATGCACGCTTTTCTTATTACGAGAACAAGATTGTACGTCTGTTTATCGATGGTGGGTTTGGCTTTGCTACCACTAAGGTGAAAGATGGTGGAGATGCAATAAACGGTTTTGAGATCGGTCTGAAACCGGGTATTGCCATAAAACTGAACCAACATTTCAGTTTGGTTGCCAAATGTGGTTTCTTGGGTTATAAGGACGACTATATGAATAACAGCGGATTCGGCTTTAGCGCAAGTAGCGAAGACTTAACATTCGGATTCCATTACGAATTTTAATCAAATAGGTTTCAACGAAATAGGGTGGCTTCCCTTCATTAGGAAGTCACCCTATTTTATTTAGTCCGTTGTTCTTTGACTCAGTCCGCCATCTTTTTCAGTTTCTTGAAGTGTTCTATCACTGCCAGATAATCTCTGTCGGAACAGGCATCGAATTTACCCCACAAGTCTCCTAAAACCACTGCACCTCCGAATCCGAAATCCTTTACTTCCAGTATATTCTCCGGCGTGATGCCTCCCAAAGCCATTACTTTGCCATCGATGATTTTGTCTTTACCTGCCTGACGCAATTCTTCAGCCGTGTAAGGCGAGTTATATCCTTCTTTTGAGATACTGTCGTAAATCGGGCTCATAAACACATAGTCGTAAAAGTGTTTTTTGTTTTTCACTTCCTCCACCGAGTGGCAGGAACAACTGATATGCCCGGAGTAGTCATGCGGCTCTTTCGGGTTGCGGGCATTCAGGTGAATTCCCATCAGGTTGAATTCTTCTTTCAGGTAGAAGTGTTCATGGGTGACAATGCGTTTATGATATTTTTCCGGAATCAGTGTGAGCAAGCGTTCCGAATACATAGCCGGCGTTTCCGGTTTCCTGAGATGCAGAATATCCAATCCCTCTTCAAAGAGAGCAGTGATAATCTTATCTTCTTCTACAAAGAAAGTAGGCGTCGTTACTACGATAAGTTTCATTTCTGTTGTTAAACTGTTAAGTTTAGCAAAGTTAGTAATTAACTTACTCAGAAACCAACCTTTATAGTGAAAATATGTTAGATTGCAATGTCCGTAAGTCAATTGTCCATAGTTTGCCTGCCAGAACCTCGCCGAATCCGCAGATAATCTTCAGGACTTCGGTTGCTTCCACACTGCCCGTCACTGCCGGTGTTACTCCGACTACCCCTTTGGGAGGGGGAGGCATACGCAACATCTCTTCTTCATCCGGATAGAGGTCACGGTATGTTTTCCGTTGTGCCCCGCTCCCGTAGTTAAAGACAGAAACCTGTCCCTCGAAACCACAGATGGCACCGTACACATAAGGTTTTCCCAACTCTACACAGACGTCATTTATCAGATATCGGGTGATAAAGTTATCGCATCCGTCCACTACGATGTCGTACTGCCTTATCAATTCACGGGCATTGTCTTTGCTGAGCCGTCCCGGACAGGCATTTACCTCTATTTCCCGGTTCAGGGCACTGAGTCGCAGTGAAGCGCAAATCGCTTTCAGGTCTCCTACCTCTTCTTCCGTATAGAGCACCTGCCTTTGCAGATTGCTGAGGCTTACTTCATCGTTATCCACCAGTCCGATGGTACCTACTCCTGCACCCGCCAGATAGAGGGCGATGGGAGAACCCAGTCCTCCTACGCCCACAATCAATACTTTGGCAGCTTTGAGTTTTGCTTGTCCTGCTTCTCCTATTTCCGGAAGCATGATTTGCCTGTTGTATCTTTCCATGATTCGTCTTGATCGTTAGCATTGAGTCAGGGTCAGTGCCGTGTCCCAGTCTTTGTAAACGGGTATTCGTCCCAGTGAACGCAGTGCGGCATCCACTTCCACGGCTTTCCGTTCGTCGCTGACATGAAACTGCTCCAGTGCCTGCGGATAGGTAAAGTAGCCTCCCGGTTCCGTTTTACTTTCGGCGCTCATGGTAGTCACCCCGAGCGTAGCCATGTGGTTACGGAACTCTGCGCTTTCGCGGGTAGAGTAGGAGATATCCACATCGTGGTCGAAGATGCGCATGGCAAAAGTCACCTGTGCCAGTTCCCGGTCGTTCATCACAACATTAGGTTGGAAACCTCCGTTCTCCGAGGGGCGCATCCGGGGGAAGTTGACGCTATATTTCGTTTTCCAGTAGTGCTTTTGCAGATAGCGCAGATGGTAGGCCATCATTGTGACATCCGTGCGCCATTCTTCCAGACCGATCAGTACCCCCATGCCTATTTTGTGTACACCTGCTTGTCCCATACGGTCAAAACCATTGACACGCCACTCAAATTTCGATTTCATGCCACGGGGATGATACACATTATAATTGGTTTTGTTGTAAGTCTCCTGAAAGCAGATGACTCCATTCAGTCCGGCATACGTAAGCCGTTCATATTCTTCTGCTTTAAGTGGCATTACCTCAATTTGCAGATTAGAGAAATAAGGCTTTGCCAGCAGGAGGGCCCGTTCAATGTAATCTACTCCTGCTTTGGCAGGATTTTCGCCTGTTACTAACAGCAGATTTTCGAACGGAGCCAGTTTCTTGATCGCTTTGTACTCGTTTACCATTTCCTCTTCCGTAAGGATGGTCCGTTTCATCGGATTATTGTGGTTAAAGCCACAGTATACACACGAGTTTGTACAAGAATTTGTAATATAGAGTGGAACGAACATCGAAATTGTCTTTCCGAAGCGTTCCAGCGTATATTTCCGGCTGAGACGCGCCATAGTCTCCAGATAGGGGGCGGCAGCCGGCGAAATCAATGCCATAAAATCGTTTACATCGCAATGTTCCTTTGACAATGCGCGGCGCACATCGGCGTCGGTTTTGGAATAGATGATTTTAGTCGTCTCTTCCCAGGAAATCTTTTCTAATTCATCTGAAAACATTTTATTTTTTCTTTTTATTCTTCTGATTTATTTTCTTCAATGTGTTCCGCACAGTCGTTTTTACAGCGGTCGAATACAGTTCCGTATCTGTGCTTTCCAGTATGGTCCGCAGTTCATTGAGCAGTTCGGGTTCGTGCTTGCACAGGTGGTAGGCCATTCGGACGGCTAAGGATTGCACGCCTATGCTTTCGCGGCGAGACAGCATGCAATCCAGACAGAAGTTAAGCAATTCAACCGATGGGATTTCTTCGGCGGGAGCATGGTAGAGTATGGAGAGAAGCAGGCGCTTGGAACCATCGTGTTTGCAGGTCACCAGCCTTCCGGTCAGTTCTTCCCGGAGCGGGGCGAACCAATCGGGGTATTGCCTGCAAAGTTTATCGCATACCCACAGTGCCCGCCAGGAGACCAATAGCTTCTCGTCTGTCGTCAGATGATAGAGGGCCTCAAAGTTCTCCGGCTGCCGGCGGATCTCCTCAATGATCCGGTCTATGGATAGTTCGGAGATGGGTACATCCAATGCTTTCCGGTATTCGTCTGTTCTTTCCATGACAGTTGGTCTTATTCTTGTTTTTTAGTTTTCTTCAAGTCCCGGCTCAGTCGCATTGCGCAGAAGTTCGGTCCGCACATGGTGCAATATTCTCCGTCCGTGTGTCGTCCGGCATGGAAATAAGAGAATGCGCGTTCCGGGTCGAGTGACAAGTCGAACTGGTCTTTCCAGCGGAATTCATAGCGTGCTTTGCTCAACGCATTGTCCCGTACCTGGGCTCCCGGATGCCCCTTGGCCAGGTCGGCTGCATGGGCGGCAATCTTATAGGTGATCACTCCGACGCGTACATCTTCTTTATCGGGCAATGCCAGGTGCTCCTTGGGCGTCACGTAGCAGAGCATGGCTGTTCCGAGCCAGCCTATTTGTGCCGCACCGATTGCAGAGGTGATGTGGTCGTATCCCGGTGCAATATCCGTCACTAACGGGCCGAGCGTATAGAACGGGGCATTGTGGCACTTCTCGATCTGGCGTTCCATGTTCTCGCGGATTTTGTGCATCGGCACGTGTCCGGGCCCTTCGATGAAGGCTTGTACGTTCTTTTCCCAGGCGCGTACCACCAGTTCGCCCATGGTATCAAGTTCGGCAAACTGTGCCTCGTCATTGGCATCGTGGGTGGAACCCGGTCGCAAACCGTCTCCCAATGATACCGCTACGTCATATTGTGCCAGAATATCACAGATGTCGTCAAAGTGTTCGTAAAGGAAACTCTCGCGGTCGTGCACCAGGCACCATTTACTCATGATGCTCCCGCCGCGGGATACGATTCCGCAAAGCCTCTTTTCGGCCAGGTGCACATTGTGCCGGCGGATTCCCGCATGAATGGTGAAGTAGTCCACTCCCTGCTCGCACTGTTCTATCAGTGTGTCGCGATACAGTTCCCAGGACAGGTCCTCTACTTTGCCGTTTACCTTTTCCAGTGCCTGATAGATGGGTACCGTACCCACCGGAACCGGGCAGTTGCGTATGATCCATTCCCGTGTTTCGTGTATGTTTTCTCCCGTTGAAAGATCCATCAGCGTGTCACCTCCCCATTTGCAGCTCCACATCGCTTTCTCCACCTCTTCGTCGATGCTCGACGTGGTTGCGGAGTTACCGATGTTGGTATTGATCTTTACCAGAAAGTTACGGCCGATAATCATCGGTTCGGCTTCGGGATGATTGATGTTGGCAGGCAGAACCGCCCGTCCTTCGGCTATCTCCCGGCGTACAAATTCAGGAGTAATGTGAGTATCGATACCCAGTTCCTCACAGTTCATGTTTTCGCGGATAGCCACATATTCCATTTCCGGAGTGATGATACCTTGTTTGGCATATGCCATTTGGGTGATATGTTTCCCGGATTTGGCCCGGTAGGGCAGTGCGATGTGCTCAAAGCGGAGAGGGTCGAGGCTTTTGTCGTCCCGCCGCATCCGTCCGTATTCCGAACTGATCTCCGGAAGTTGCTCTACATCCCCCCTTTTCAGTATCCATTCTTCCCGTAGCCGGGGGAGACCTTTTTTCAGGTCAATCTCTATGTCCGGGTCACTGAAAGGTCCGCTTGTATCATAGATATATACGTGTGGGTTGGGAGTTATGATTTTTTTCTCTCCTTCGAAAGTGGTGCTGGGCACTTGCTCTACTCTCCGCATACCTACGCGGATTTCGGGGAAAAGTTTTCCGGACAGGTACACTTTCTCGGAGCGGGGGAATTTTATTCTTTGTTCCATAAATTCGTTATTAGAGATGGGACTGTTTTTTTATTCGTTTAAAAATGCCGTCAGCGGTGAACTTGCTTCTGCCACCAATCCGGTAGTCTGCATGCTGAGTCCTGCTTCATAGGCCATTCGTCCTGCTTCGACTGCCTGCTTGAAAGCCTTTGCCATTTCTACCGGGTTGCCGGCTACGGCAATGGCAGTATTTACCAGACACGCCGATGCTCCTATCTCCATCGCTTCTGCCGCATGGCTCGGCGCACCGATTCCGGCATCCACTATTACCGGGATACCCGCCTGTTCGATAATGATGTGGATGAATTCTTTGGTCTGCAAACCTTTGTTGGTTCCGATCGGTGCTCCCAACGGCATCACTGTGGCCGCTCCCGCCTCTTCCAGTTGTTTGCAGAGTACCGGGTCGGCCTGGCAATAAGGCAGTACCACAAATCCGAGTTTCACGAGTCGTTCGGTTGCTTTCAGAGTCTCTACCGAGTCGGGCAGCAGATAGCGCGGATCCGGGTGTATCTCCAGCTTCAGCCAGTTGGTCCCGAAGGCTTCGCGTGCCATTTGTCCGGCAAACACCGCTTCTTCCGCGTTGCGCACTCCCGAGGTATTGGGCAGCAGTTGGATGTGTGGATGCACGATATGTTTCAGCATGTCGTCTTCCGAATTCTCCATGTCGATACGTTTCATGGCCACTGTTACCATTTCGGTGCCCGAGGCCAGTATCGATTGTTCCATCAATTCGTTTGAGTTGAACTTTCCTGTTCCCAGGAAGAGGCGGGAGTTGAATTCACGTCCCGCAATAATTAGCTTTTCCATTTCTGATTTTGTTTTGAGCTCACCACAGATTACACAGATTTTCACAGATTAATAATTTATTTTACTGAGAGTTAAATTAAAGAATCTGTGAAAATCCGTGTACTCTGTGGTGAGTTCGATTCATTTCCTTATATGTTTAGAATCCTTCTTGTTTCTTCTACCGGGTTCGGCGCTTGCAGGATGGCTCCTGAGAGGGCGATGCCGTTTACGCCTGTTTTCATGATGGCAGGGATATCTTCCGTTACGATGCCTCCGATGGCGACTACCGGAATCCGGATGCCGCATTCATCCATTTGCGATAAAATAGAGGTATATCCTTCGAGTCCCAGTACGGGGCTGAGGTTCTTCTTGGTTGTAGTAAACCGGAACGGGCCGATGCCCAGATAGTCGGCACCGGCGCTGAAGTGCATTTTCACGTCTTCAAAAGTATTGGCTGTACCTCCGATGATGAATGCTTCGCCCAGGATTTTTCTGGCTTCGCTGACAGGCATGTCTTTTTTGCCCAGATGCACTCCGTCTACTTCCAGTTTTTGGGCGAGTTCCACATGATCGTCAAGAATCAGGATGGCTCCGTGTGTCTTGCAAAGAGGTTTCAGCTGCCGGGCTACTGTTTCCACCTCTTCCGGAGATGCCTCTTTCATGCGCAGTTGTATCCATTTGCATCCTCCTTCGAGGGCTATACATGCCGATTCGAAATAAGAGTATTTCCCGGTCTGGTGAGTGATAAATTGCAGGCTCAGCATGATTTATCCTCCACAGGCTGCTTTAATCACAATCAGGTTGTCATTCTCGTGCAGGCTGAATTCGTCCCATTGCGGACGTGGGATCATTTGGTTGTTCACAGCGATGGCAATGCCGTTTTCGGGAAGTTGCAATTGCGTGGCAAGCCCGGTGATGGTGCTTGCGGTAGTTTCCACTTCTTTGTTGTTCACTTGTACTTTCATATTCGTATATGTATTTATAGATAAATGAAAGTAAATACAAAGAGAGTGCATGCGGAGAGAAACGATAAGAAGAAATACACAATCCCTTCGGCAGTACTAACTGCATCAGGTTCTTAGGGTATGATCTCAGCCACCGGGTGGCACCCCTTTGTCTTTACAGGAGCAAAGTAAGTGAAAAAGGAGATAAGAAAAAAGTAAATCAGGGATTATTTCACCACGGAGTAGGCAGAGAGTGGTGCAGAGGAAACAGAGGACGCAGAGGACACCAGAGTCAAATTCGTTCTTTTCCCGAATTTGAAACTCTGTGTCCTCTGCGTCCTCTGTGGTGAATACTTCTGAATTACAGTCGTTTTTCCACTACATCCCAGTCGATGATCTCCCACAGTTTATTTACGTGGTCGGCCCGCCGGTTCTGATAGTCGAGATAATAAGCGTGTTCCCACACATCGAATCCCAGTAGCGGTTTTAGTCCGGCACGCACCGGGTTGCTTCCATTGGCTTCTTTGGTGATATGCAGTTTCCCGTTTTTATCCACAGACAGCCAGGCCCATCCCGAACCGAACAATCCTACGGCAGCCGCATTAAATTCTTTCTTGAAGTTCTCAAAGCTTCCAAAGTCGCGTTTGATGGCTTCTCCCAACTTACCTTCCGGTTCGTTTTTCGCCGGTTTCGGTGCGAATTGCAGGAAGTAGAGTGTGTGGTTCAGCACCTGTCCGGCATTGTTGAAGATGGCTCCGTCGGGAGCCGAAGCTACGATGGCTTCTACTGTTTTTCCTTCAAATTCGGTGCCTGGAACGAGGCTATTGAGATTGTTTACATATGTTTGAAGATGTTTACCATAATGGTAATCAATGGTCTGCTGACTGATTACAGGTTCCAGCGCATTGTTTGCGTACGGAAGTTTAGGCATTTCGTAAGTCATGGTTGTAAATATTAAAGACATTAATAATGTATTCATAAATTCAAATCTTTTATTTCATTTCTATAAATATATAACGGGATATAGGGCCTAAATGTTCGGAGTTGTCCAAACTTTCCTCTATCTTTGCCAGTGAATAGAGATTTAACAGATAAATTTTATGCCCGACTATATCGAAGAACTTAATGAAAGCCAGCGTGCAGCGGTGCTCTACGGTGATGGTCCTTCACTGGTCATTGCCGGTGCCGGTTCCGGAAAGACACGCGTACTTACTTATAAGATAGCCTATCTGCTCGAGAACGGTTACAATCCTTGGAACATCCTGGCACTGACTTTTACCAACAAAGCCGCCCGTGAGATGAAAGAGCGCATTGCCCGGCAGGTGGGCGAACAGCGTGCACGGTATCTCTGGATGGGTACATTCCATTCGGTGTTCTCCCGTATTCTTCGTGCCGAGGCATCCCACATCGGGTTTACGTCACAGTTCACCATCTACGACTCGGCGGACAGCAAGAGCCTGCTCCGTTCCATCATCAAGGAGATGGGGCTTGACGAAAAGACCTATAAACCCGGCAGTGTACAGGCTCGCATTTCCAATGCTAAGAACCATTTGGTGTCTCCTTCGGGCTATGCTGCCAACAAGGAGGCTTACGAGGCAGATGCTGCGGCCAAGATGCCTGCCATACGCGACATTTACAGCCGTTACTGGGAGCGTTGCCGGCAAGCCGGAGCAATGGATTTCGATGATTTGCTGGTCTATACCTATATTCTTTTCCGCGATTTTCCCGAAGTGCTGGCGCGCTATCGTGAGCAGTTCCGTTATGTGCTTGTCGACGAGTATCAGGACACCAACTATGCGCAGCACAGCATTGTGTTGCAGCTCACTAAGGAGAATCAGCGTGTTTGTGTGGTGGGTGACGATGCGCAGAGCATCTACTCTTTCCGGGGAGCCGACATCGACAATATTTTGTATTTCACCAAGATATATCCCGACACAAAAGTCTTCAAGCTGGAGCAGAATTACCGTTCTACCCAGACCATCGTCCGTGCAGCCAACAGCTTGATCGAAAAGAACGAGCGGCAGATCCCCAAAGAGGTTTTCTCCGAGAAAGAACGGGGGGAAGCCATCGGTGTATTCCAAGCCTACAGCGATGTGGAAGAGGGTGATATCGTGACCAATAAAATCGCCCAGCTGCGTCGCGAACACGATTATGGCTATTCTGATTTTGCGATCCTTTACCGCACCAATGCCCAGAGCCGTGTCTTCGAGGAGGCCTTGCGTAAGCGGAGCATGCCTTATAAGATTTACGGCGGCCTCTCTTTCTATCAGCGTAAGGAAATAAAAGACATCATAGCTTATTTCCGTCTGGTGGTCAATCCCAACGATGAAGAGGCGTTCAAGCGGATTATCAATTATCCGGCACGCGGCATCGGTGATACTACGGTGGGGAAGATTATCAAAGCCGCCACCGACAACAATGTCAGCCTGTGGACTGTGCTGTGCGAACCCATCACTTACGGACTTACTATTAATAAAAATACACACACCAGGTTGCAAGGCTTTCGTGAACTGATCGAACAGTTCATGACCGAGGTGGCGGAGAAGAATGCCTATGAAATAGGTACGGCAATCATCCGCCAGTCCGGCATTATCAATGACGTCTGTCAGGACAACTCGCCCGAAAACCTGAGCCGCAAAGAGAACATCGAGGAACTGGTGAACGGTATGAATGATTTCTGTGCTATGCGTCAGGAAGAGGGGAACACAAATGTTTCACTGATCGACTTTCTCTCCGAAGTATCCCTGCTCACCGATCAGGATTCCGATAAGGAGGGAGATGGTGAGAAGGTGACTTTGATGACGGTGCATTCTGCCAAAGGGCTGGAGTTCCGCAATGTATTTGTGGTAGGGTTGGAAGAGAATCTCTTCCCCAGTGGCATGGCGGGCGATTCACCGCGCGCGATGGAAGAAGAACGCCGCCTGTTCTACGTCGCCATCACCCGTGCCGAGGAACACTGTTTCCTCTCGTTTGCCAAAACCCGTTTCCGTTACGGAAAGATGGAGTTCGGCAGTCCCAGTCGGTTCCTGAGGGATATCGACACCCGCTTCCTGCAACTTCCGCAGGAGGCAGCTTTAGGCCGTAGCGTTGACGAAGGAGCCGGCCGTTTCCGCCGCGAAATGGAGGAGGGATACTCCCGCCGTCCGTCTGCCGAGCGTTTTTCTGCCCGTCCGTCTGCCGACCGTCCGCAGCGTGAACGTCCGAAGGAGCAGATCATTGCCCCGACCGTCCCCCGTAACTTGAAGAGGGTGAGCGGTACCACGGTATCCCCATCGGCAGCTCCCGGAGCCGGCATTACAGGTGTACAACCCGGGCAGACCATTGAACACGAGCGTTTCGGCATAGGTCAGGTGATTCGTGTCGAAGGTTCGGGCGACAATGCCAAAGCAACGATCCATTTCCGTAATGCGGGCGATAAACAGTTGCTGCTGCGTTTTGCGAGATTTAAAGTAATAGAATAATTATTCACCACAGAGTAACACAGAGTTCACAGAGGAAGAATTTAAGATCTTTCTATAAACCTGGAAAATAAAAACTCCGTGTCCTCTGTGTCCTCTGTGGTGAACTTTGTAGTTGACTATGATAGATTTTACCCAATTTCCCTCTCCGTGCTATATCATGGAGGAAGAATTGCTGAGAAAGAACCTCAGTCTGATAAAGAGTGTGGCCGACCGGGCCGGAGTTGAAATCATCCTTGCTTTCAAGTCTTTTGCCATGTGGCGTTCATTCCCTATTTTCAGGGAATACATCGGACATTCCACGGCAAGCTCCGTCTACGAGGCGCGCCTGGCACTCGAAGAGTTCGGCAGTAAGGCACACACTTATTCTCCGGCTTATACCGAAGCCGACTTTCCGGAAATCATGCGTTGCAGCAGTCATATCACGTTCAATTCCATGGCGCAGTTCCACCGGTTCTACCCGATGACCGTAGCCGGAGGCAGTGACATTTCTTGCGGCATTCGCATCAATCCCGAATATTCCGAAGTGGAGACCGAACTCTATAATCCGTGCGCTCCCGGCACCCGTTTCGGCATCACTGCCGATCTGCTGCCCGAACAGTTGCCGCAGGGGATCGAGGGTTTTCATTGCCATTGCCATTGTGAATCATCTTCGTTCGAACTCGAGCGTACTTTGCAACATCTTGAAGAGAAGTTCTCCCCGTGGTTCTCTCAGATAAAGTGGCTCAACCTGGGAGGCGGACATCTGATGACCCGTAAAGATTATGATACCGGGCACCTGATAGGCTTGTTGCAGGGCTTAAAGAAACGTTATCCGCATTTGCGCATCATCCTTGAGCCCGGTTCGGCTTTTACCTGGCAAACCGGGGTACTGACTTCCGAGGTGGTAGATATTGTCGAGAGCCGTGGTATCCGTACCGCCATTCTTAACGTCAGCTTTACCTGTCACATGCCCGACTGTCTGGAAATGCCTTATCAACCGGCCGTTCGCGGGGCGGTGATGGGAGAGGAGGGACCGTTTGTCTATCGGCTCGGAGGTAATTCCTGCCTGAGCGGAGACTATATGGGTTCCTGGAGTTTCGATCATGAATTGCAGATCGGCGAACGTATTGTTTTTGAAGATATGATACATTATACGATGGTAAAAACAAATATGTTCAACGGGATCCACCATCCTGCCATCGCTTTGTGGACGGCGAGTGGAAATGCTGAAATCTTCAAGCAATTTTCCTATGAAGATTATCGCAATAGAATGAGTTGATAATCAAAACATTTGTCGTTTGGCAAAAACAAAATGCACATTTTCCTGAGAAAAAAGTATCCCGAATGCTTGCAGATATCAAGAAAATGCCTACCTTTGCAACCGCAATCGAGAAACAACGGTTGCAAATGCGGAAATAGCTCAGTTGGTAGAGCATAACCTTGCCAAGGTTAGGGTCGCGAGTTCGAGTCTCGTTTTCCGCTCTCTTTGAAATGTTGGAAACCTTTTGCCCAGGTGGCGGAATTGGTAGACGCGCACGTTTCAGGTGCGTGTGTCGAGAGGCATGCAGGTTCGAGTCCTGTTCTGGGCACAAAAGGTGAGAATAGTTCAAAGCTTTAATCGAGATTGGAGAGGTGGCGGAATTGGTAGACGCGCACGTTTCAGGTGCGTGTGTCGAGAGGCATGCAGGTTCGAGTCCTGTTCTGGGCACAAAAGGTGAGAATAGTTCAAAGCTTTAATCGAGATTGGAGAGGTGGCGGAATTGGTAGACGCGCTACTTTGAGGGGGTAGTGACATTACTGTCGTGGGAGTTCGAGTCTCCTTCTCTTCACATTCTTTATTAAAGTTGTTTTGCGGAAATAGCTCAGTTGGTAGAGCATAACCTTGCCAAGGTTAGGGTCGCGAGTTCGAGTCTCGTTTTCCGCTCAACAAGAACGTCGGTTATCTGTTCCTCTCCATTTAAACAGCAGATTCCTGATTAGTCAATGCCCAGGTGGCGGAATTGGTAGACGCGCACGTTTCAGGTGCGTGTGTCGAGAGGCATGCAGGTTCGAGTCCTGTTCTGGGCACTACATTGCGGAAATAGCTCAGTTGGTAGAGCATAACCTTGCCAAGGTTAGGGTCGCGAGTTCGAGTCTGGTTTTCCGCTCTCTTGGAAATGTTGGAAACCTTTTGCCCAGGTGGCGGAATTGGTAGACGCGCACGTTTCAGGTGCGTGTGTCGAGAGGCATGCAGGTTCGAGTCCTGTTCTGGGCACTACATTGCGGAAATAGCTCAGTTGGTAGAGCATAACCTTGCCAAGGTTAGGGTCGCGAGTTCGAGTCTCGTTTTCCGCTCAAAGAAAAAGGAAGTTGAATCATTTGATTCAGCTTCCTTTTTTTGTTTACCGTTTACCGTTGCTTTAAGATAACAGTCAGCGTTAAATATTCGCAAGAGTTTATATTTTGCTTGTTTAATTGTATCTAATTGGTTACATTTGTGGTATGAAAGCAACAGATAAGAAAGGTAACGATATACGTGAACTTTATTTCTCGGATGAATTTGTTGAATTCTATAGTATGTTACAGGATAAAGTAAAGGTTAAATTTGAGCATACGATGGATATTATTAGAACTGAGTATGTACTTAGCACGAAGTTTGTGAAGCACTTGGAAAATAAAAATTTATACGAGATGCGGGTGTCTGTAAATACCAATGAATACAGAACTATTCTTTTTGCTGTTGATAATGATAATATCATTCTTTCAAAAAAAGTACTACTTCTGAATGGTTTCTTAAAGAAGTCCACAAAGGATTATAGTAAACAAATAAAGATTGCAGAACGAATATTAAAAGACTTTGAGCTATGAGAAAGTTAGATGAAAATAAATTAGCCAGATTGCATACGGCAGGTGAACTACTGGACAACAAATATGGGGAGGTCGGAACTGAGTCTCGCACAACTTTTCATGAGAAGTCAATAGCATGGTACTACGGCGAGATATTACGTGATCGCCGAAAGCAATTAAAGATAACTCAACAGGAACTGGCTGAAAAGGTTGGTACTGCAAGAAGTTATATTGCCCGTGTGGAAAAAGGAGAGACGGATATTCAAATTTCAAGTTTTTTCCGCATAGCTCGTGCTCTTGGGATAGAGTTTACTCCTACGTTTTTATGATTGGGAGCTCACCACAGAGGGTACAGAGTCACACAGAGTTTTAATGTTTTTCACCACAGATTACTCAGATTATCACGGATTTATCTATTTCTCAATCTGTGTTAATCCGTGTAATCTGTGGTGAGCCCTCGTCATTAGCATTAAAAACTCCGTGAGACTCTGTGAATCTCTGTGGTGAATTTAAAAGCTTTCCTCTTTTACCTCAAAGCACGGGCATGCCTTGATCCACTCTTCGGGTTCTATCTCTCCGTTTCCGTTTAGGTCCGGACTCAGATCCCTGTGTCCGCATACCCTGCTTCCGGGATACTCCTTCAGCAATACTCTCACCAGTACCCGCATCGAATGTTTTTGCCATTCTGTCCGGGTGTCTTTGGGTCGTCCGTTGCAGTCCAGCCCTCCTTCGTAGCAGATGCCTATGGAGTGTGCGTTGAATCCCTTGGCATGTGCCCCGGCCCGTTCCACCGGTCGGGTAGTGATGATCTTCCCGTCCTTGCGTATGTAGAAGTGATAGCCCGCTCCTTCGAATCCCCGTCTTCGGTGACACTCCTCCAGGTCATGCTCCGTGAGGCAGCGGTCTTCTCTGGTTGCGGAGCAGTGAATAACAATCAGATTGATTTCTCTCATAGTTCCGGTTCTATTTTTCGGTGTTCCCCCCGCGGAGAAACATCAGGAATGCCAGTAGACATTCCAGTATTTTTTGTATTTTCTTCATTGTTTTTGCTGTATTAAGTTTCGTTGTTTCACCACAGATTTCACAGATAAAGATTTATTTTCTCTGCAATCGAACTTAAAATTTAAATCTGTGTAAATCTGAGTAATCTGTGGTGCGGATTTATGCCGTCGGGTCGTCCACAATGCCCCCGTCTCCGCTTCCTCCGCCTTCCGGAGCGCCTGCCGAAGCCATGGCAAACGTCACGTTGTTCGGGCTTCGGGTCATGCTCCGGCTGGCGTTCACCAGCTTCATTGCCTTATCGGGTATGAACCGCACGTTCACCCGCTTGATATTCTTCACCGTGCACTCCTTCTCGGTTTCGCCCGGCAGGCAGGTCAGCGTCATGTGGAAGGTTCCCAGCCCTTCTATTTTCACTTTGTTTCCCTGCGTCAGCACCTTTCGCAGCTGTTCCACCAGTGCCTCTATGGTGTGTTTCACATCGCCCGTTGTCAGGGCGCAATTGGTCTGGATATCTTCCGCCAGTGCATCGATATCCATAACTTTGGTTGTTCCCGCTTTTTGGCGGATGTAATACAACATGGGAGAGTTCTCCTGATTGACATACTTCTTGCGCTGATAGCGCTCCACTGATACTTCCATACAATAAAAAGTTAAGGTTTAGGTTAATAAATTTCTTGTCTCAATCACTACGTAAAGATACGAAATCAAACAGGTAAAGTCAAGTAAAATGATGAAAATAACGATGTGTAGGTTAAGAAAACGGAGCCTCTATCTGGCATTCTTTTTTATCCATTCCATGGGCGGAACGTAGTCGCCGATTTTTGTCATGCTCTTGTTGTGTCCGAAGTATACGTTTCCCGTTTCCCCGTTGCGGTGTTTGGCGATGATGGCTACTCCCAGTCCCTCCGTCGGATATCCGCTTTGTTTGTCTGTTGCCAGATGTGCCAGTGCCGGACGATAGAGGAGGAGCACCAGGTCGGAATCCTGTTCGATGGCTCCACTCTCACGCAGGTCGGCTAATTCCAGACGTCCGTACGCCCTGTTTTCGGAGCCACGGTTGAGTTGGCTTAGCAAGATGACCGGGATGTGCAGCTCTTTGGCCAGCAATTTTGCTTTACGGCTTGCCTGTGCCACCTCTTGTTCCCGGTTCCGGTTGGTTTGTTCGGTGCGCATGTCACACAGTTGCAGGTAGTCGATAATGATAAAGTCACACTTCCCTTTGCTTTGCAGCAACCGGGCGCTCGAGCGTACACGGTCCATGCTCATATCCGGGTTATCGTTTACGCAGATGGGGAGCCTTGCCAGTTCTCCGGCCGTTTGCCGGGCCTGTAGCCATGTTTCCTGTGATAGCTTTCCGCTTCGCCAGAGGTATGGGTCCATTTCTCCTGCCGATAGGAGCCAGCGGTCGCCCAACCGCTCGGCTTGCATCTCGAGGCTGTACACCACCGTGTGGTGTCCGGCCGCTGCCGCAGCTTTTGCCAGATGGAGTGCAAAAGCGGTTTTTCCCACTGCCGGACGGGCAGCGATGGTGATCAGATCGCTGTTTTGCCATCCTCCTGTCATCTTGTCCAGTTCGGCCAGTCCGGTGGGGATTCCGGTCACTCCGTCCTTATTTTTCTGCATGCGTCCTTCCGCTTCCGTCAGGGTTGCCTGCATCAGCGTGTCCATATCGCGCAACTGCCTGTTGTGCCCACATGCCCCTTCCAGCCTGTCCAGCAGGTTGTGTCCATCCACTAACGTGTCTGTCAGGTCGATGGTTTCGTCGCCGGAGAGTGTCAGCAGTTTGCTGAATCCCACGATCATTTCCCTTCGGATGTACTTTTGGTGAACGATGCGTGCGTGATATTCCAGGTGTGCCGAACTTGCCACCCGGCTGCTCAGTTGGGTGATGTAGAACGGCCCTCCGGCATCGTCCAGCTTTCCACGTTTGCGAAGTTCCTCGGTGGCGGTGAGGATGTCGATGTTCGTACCGGCGTGGAACATCGCCTGCAATGCGGCGTAAATCAGTTGATGACGGGTGACATAGAACATTTCCGGTTTCAGCAGTTCGTCAATCAGTGCCATGCCTTCTTTTTCAATCAGGCAGGCTCCGAGGATGGTTTCCTCGAGTTCGGGTGCTTGGGGTTGTAACATAATGTTTGGATGGTATATGGTTTGGGGTATAGTTCACCACAGATTACACGGATTTTCACAGATTTTTAAATTTTAAATATCAACAGAATAACTTTGTAATCTGTGCCCTCTGTGCCCTCTGTGGTGAATAATCTTAAAATTCGTATTCGTTCAGAAACGCCTTATCTTCCAGATATGTGGCTGCCTGTTTACAGAAGCGTATGTCCTTTTGGTGGGTGTAATACTCCTCGATGTTTTCCAGTGCCAGTTTCTTTTCCGTTACCGTCAGTTTTTTCCATTCTTTCCGGGCACGGGCTATGTTTATCTTATCTTTTTGGGTGACCCGGTGATAAAGATCCCAGAAGCCGGCAAAGCCTTCCGTCGCATGGCTGTCCCGGGTGGTGGCGGCTTTTTTATGTCCGGTCCAGAGGTCATAGTCTGTTACCCGGAGCAGGGTGATTCCGGCGGGATTCTCTACCGCCTCCATGATTCCGGATTTGAACAACGTTTCGAAGAAGTGGCGGGTGCGGTATCGGCTCCATCCCAGTGTCTTTTCCCACTGTTTGTAGGTATATACGGTTTCACCCCGCCGGCAAACGATCCGGTTGCCTTGTACACAAACCTCCGTATCGGAGTAGTTGACCCGCGTCAATACCTGTATCCATGCTTCCAGATAGCCCTCGGTTTGCGATCCGGTTTTGAAGAAATCTTCGATCATGGATTTGGGAATCAGGATATATCCTTTTTTCAGAATTGTCTCGGTCGGTGCGTTCATGGAATTTCGTTTTAAAGGTTATTGAATGTGCCGTCCTTTCCCGAACGGCATGACAAAGCTACGCATAGAAGGGCAAGGATGCAAAAGATTGGTGCAGATTGGTGCAGATTGGTGCAAAAGTGTACGGCGATCCCTATTGCCGTCCTACGCACACTCTGCCGGGGTGAAACCGAGCCTTGTTTTCACCCTTTCAGACCCTCTGTTGCCGTCATTCAGAGCCTCCAAATCACCAACACGGACACCAACATGCTTTCAGGCTTGTAGTCCGTTGTCCGTCAGCTGTTTACGGAGGCTGTTCCGGAAGCCGCCAACATGCAGACCTGCACATAAATAAATAATAAGCAAAAAGATATATTAACATATATCAGTCGAATTTGCGATCGGCGAACAGTTTTTGGACCCGATCCTCCGGATGTTCGCGTAGCCATTGGTACACCGTGTCGGGCATTCCCCAATGCTGTATCACGATACAGATTTGCCGGGGTGTCAGCAGTGTATTGGAGCGTTTGTATCCTGCTTCCAGTAGTTCGGCATGCAAATCCGGATATCGTTCTATCTGCTCACGCATCTGTCTGCCCGCCGAGCGGGGATAAACACAAGTTGTAAAATACGCCATCGCCACGTCCGACAGCAGGCAGCTTCCACTCAGCAGCCAGTCAAAATTTAAGTCTTTCATTCTTGTTGTTTTTGTTTACGTGGCAAAGTAGCATATTCTCTGCTTATCGAGAAAGACTTTTTTACTATGTAACGGAACTGAATGCTTGCATGGATTTTGTTCTGTTCTTTCACCACAGAGGTACACAGAGTCTCACAGAGATTAATTAGCTGCGCCCTATTTGTTTTCAGACGAAAGAACAGATGAACCAATAAAGAAATCATCTGTTCTTTTGTTCATCTGTCTAAAAAATCTCTGTGAGACTCTGTGCACCTCTGTGGTGAAATCGTTTTTATCCCGGTTTTGAGCAAAAATCCTCCTCAGTTGTTATTTACAGAAATAAAGATCATCCATACATAAAACCAACACCATGGAAAAGAATATTTTCAAACTGGACAACGAACAACTCAAAGGGATTGCCTATGCATTCCGGGAGAAAGTGGAAGAAGGATTAAGTAAAAAAAATGCAGAGATACAATGTATTCCTACCTTTATTCTGCCCAAGGCGGCCGATGTCAAAGGGAAGGCCTTAGTCCTCGATCTGGGAGGTACCAACTACCGGGTGGCGATTGTCGATTTCACGCAAGAAAAGCCGGTCATCTACCCGAATAATGGCTGGAAGAAAGACATGTCCGTCATGAAGTCGCCCGGCTATACGCGCGAAGAACTGTTCAAAGAACTGGCCGATCTGATTGTGGAGATAAAACGGGAAGAGGAAATGCCTATTGGCTATTGTTTTTCTTATCCCGCCGAATCAGTGCCCGGAGGAGATGCAAAGCTGCTTCGTTGGACCAAAGGAGTGGATATCCGGAAAATGGTCGGGCAGTTTGTGGGGAAACCTTTACTCGACTATCTGAATGAAAAGAATGAAATAAAGTTTACAGGCATCAAAGTTCTGAATGACACGATCGCCAGTTTGTTTGCCGGGCTTACCGACAAGAGTTACGACGCCTATATCGGCCTGATTGTCGGGACCGGTACGAATATGGCCACTTTTATTCCCGCTGACAAGATAAAGAAACTGGATCCGGCATACAGCGTAGAGGGTTTGATTCCTGTCAATCTGGAGTCGGGCAACTTTCATCCGCCATTCTTGACAGCGGTGGATGATACGGTGGATGCAATGTCCGACAGCATGGGCAAACAGCGTTTTGAGAAAGCGGTGTCCGGCATGTATTTAGGGGATATCTTGAAAGCGGCCTTTCCGTTGGATGAATTTGAAGAAAAGTTCGATGCCCGGAAGCTGACTGCCATCATGAACTATCCGGATATCCACAAAGATATCTATGTGCAGGTGGCTCGTTGGATCTATAGCAGATCGGCCCAACTGGTTGCCGCGTCCCTTGCCGGACTGATCGCATTGCTGAAATCATACAACAAAGATATTCATCGGATTTGTCTGATAGCCGAAGGAAGCCTCTTCTGGAGTGGGAGCCGGAAAGATAAAAGTTACAACATTCTTGTGATGGAGAAATTGCAGGAACTTCTTCGCGAACTCCAACTGGAAGATGTGGAAGTTCATATCAATAACATGAGCAATGCCAACCTGATAGGAACCGGTATTGCAGCACTGACTTGATTGTATTTGGGTTATTTTACGGAACAGAAATGAATATAACTCACCACAGATTACACAGATTAACACAGATATTTTAATTTAACTCTCAGTAAAATAAATTATTAATCTGTGAGAATCCGTGTAATCTGTGGTGAACTCAAAACCATTCTTTTAAGACACAACACGTAAAATACAAAAGAAAATGTTATCTTTGTATTTATAAGTTTGTCTGTTATTTATCCGGAATAAAAGAATATGAGCAATAAAATCTATCCTATCGGGATACAGAATTTTGAGAAAATCCGTAAAGAGGGCCTTTTCTATATTGATAAAACAGCATTGGTTTATCAAATGGTAAAGACCGGGAGTTATTATTTTCTGAGCCGTCCCCGTCGCTTTGGAAAAAGTTTGCTTGTTTCTACCCTCGAAGCCTATTTTCAGGGAAAAAAGGAGCTCTTTGAAGGGCTGGCGATGGAAAAGCTCGAGAAAGAATGGATAAAACACCCGATATTGCATCTGGATTTGAATATAGAGAAATATGACTCACTGCAAAGTCTTGAGGATATATTGGAGAAAGCAATTGTGGCATGGGAGAAACTCTATGGAGCTGAACCTTCGGAGCGCTCTTTGTCTCTGCGCTTTGCCGGTGTCATAGAGCGTGCTTGCAAGCAGGCGGGGCATCGTGTAGTCATTCTGGTCGACGAATATGATAAGCCTATGCTGCAATCCATCGGGGATGAAGAATTGCAAAAGGAGTTTCGCAAGACGTTGCAAGCCTTTTATGGAGCCATCAAAACAATGGATGGATACATCCGGTTTGCTTTTCTGACCGGTGTCACTAAGTTTGGTAAAGTGAGTGTGTTCAGTGCTTTGAACAATCTGATTGATTTGTCGATGGACGAACGTTACGTGGCATTGTGCGGCATCACTGAAGAGGAAATACGGACTAATCTGGAGCAAGAATTGTACGAACTTGCCGACAGGCAGAGGATGGGTTATGAAGAGGTGTGCCGTGAATTGAAGGAATGCTATGACGGGTATCATTTTGTGGAAGATTCGATCGGCATTTACAATCCTTTCAGCCTGCTGAATACGTTCTATAAAATGAAATTTGGAAATTATTGGTTTGAAACGGGTACTCCTACCTATTTGGTAGAACTGTTGCAGATGCATCACTATGATCTTCATAAAATGGCGCATGTGGAAACCGATGCGGATGTATTGAACAGCATCGACTCTTCCTCTACCAATCCTATTCCTGTGATTTATCAAAGCGGTTACCTTACCATTAAGGGGTATGACCGTGAATTTGGAATTTACCGTTTGGGATTCCCGAACCGTGAAGTGGAGGAGGGGTTCATGAAATTCCTGCTTCCCTACTATGCGAATACCGATAAGGTAGAAGCTCCGTTTGAAGTTCAGAAGTTTGTCCGTGAGATTCGCGCCGGAGACTATGACTCTTTCTTCCGCCGTTTGCAAAGTTTCTTTGCGGATACCACTTACGAGATAATTCGCGAGCAGGAACTCCATTACCAGAATGTGCTTTTCGTTGTCTTCAAGTTAATGGGGTTCTATACCAATGTGGAATATCGCACAAGTGAAGGGCGCATCGATCTCGTTTTGCAAACAGATAAATTTATTTATGTGATGGAATTCAAACTGGATGGTACCGCTGAAGAAGCTCTCCGCCAGATCAACGAGAAACATTATGCGCAACCTTTTGCGGCAGACAGCCGTAAACTTTTTAAGATTGGTGTAAACTTCAGTGCCAAAACCCGCAACATTGAAAAGTGGATTGTTGAATTTTAAGACACAATACGTAAAATACAAAAGAAAATGTTATCTTTGTATTCATGGGTATAAGGATAATAAAGAAGGGACAATTGTGGCATCCCTTACATTCTTGTAACCACGTGTGAGAATCTAAAAAATAATTGTGTACATTTGCAAAAGACTAACTTCAATGCCCCATGATACACTGATCAATGCCCCGCTTAGAAAACTCCCGATAGGGATACAGAGTTTTGAGAAACTGCGCTCCGAAAATTTCCTTTATGTAGATAAGACCGCATTGATTTACCGACTGGCTCAAGCGGGCAATCCCTGTTTCCTGAACCGTCCCCGCCGCTTTGGCAAGAGCCTGTTGCTTTCTTCTTTCGAGGCGTACTTTCAAGGTAAGAAGGAACTCTTCCGCGGATTGGCTATCGAGAAATTGGAAAAAGAGTGGCTGCAATATCCCGTGCTGCATCTTGATCTCAATGCGGAGAAGTATGACAGTCGTGAGGGGCTGGTCGATATACTTGAGCGGCAGTTGCGGCAGTGGGAAGAGTTATACCGGACGGGAGGGGAAGGCATTACGCACTCCGGACGTTTCATGACCGTCATCCGGCGCGCCTGCGAACAGACGGGGCGCCGCGTGGTGGTGCTTATCGACGAATATGACAAACCCTTGCTGCGTTCGTTCGACAATCAGGAGTTGCAACACGATTTCAGGGAGACGCTGACCGCTTTCTATACCGTGCTTAAAAGTGCTGACCCCTGGTTGCAGTTCGTCTTCATCACCGGAGTGACCAAATTCGCGCAAATGGGCATTTTCAGTAATCTGAACCAACTGAACGATATCAGTTTCGACCTCGACTATAACACCCTCTGCGGCATGACCCGTGCGGAGATAGAAGCTACCTTCCCTCCCGAATTGGAAGCCCTGGCAGTGAAAAGTAATGCGACCTGCCGGCAGGTGATGGACCGGCTGACTCGCCAATATGACGGATACCGGTTCACCAAAGACGAGGAATTCACCTCCATGTACAATCCCTTCAGCGTGTTGAGTGCCTTGCAGAAGCGTTCGTATGGCAATTACTGGTTTGCGAGCGGCACGCCCACCTTCCTGGTGGAGATGCTGCAGAAGACCGATTTCGACCTGAGGGAGATGGAGGGCATTGAGGTGAATGAGGCTTCGCTGAGCGACGACCGCGCGGATATAAACAATCCGATACCCATGATTTATCAGAGCGGATATCTGACGATTAAGGACTACGACGAGCGCTTCCGGATGTACACGCTGGGGTTCCCCAACGAGGAGGTGAAATATGGTTTCCTCAACTTCGTCAGTCCCTTCTACACTCCTATAGCCCAGACAGACACCTCGTTCTATATCGGCAAGTTCATCCGCGAGTTGGAGAGCGGCGATGTGGACGCTTTCCTCACGCGCCTGCGCTGCTTCTTTGCCGGTATCCCCTACGACCTGAACGACCGCACGGAGCGGCATTATCAGACGGTGTTCTACCTCGTCTTCCAGCTTATGGGGCAGTTTACGGAGACGGAGGTCCGGAGTGCCCGGGGGCGTGCCGATGCGGTGGTGAAGACACTGGACTACATCTACGTGTTTGAGTTCAAGCTGAACGACAGCGCCGAGGCTGCCTTGAGGCAGATTGATGAAAAGGGATATCTGCTGCCCTATCAGGCGGACGGGCGGAAAGTAGTGAAGGTGGGTGTAGCCTTCGAGAAGGAAGAACGGAATATTGGGGAGTGGGTGATAGGAGGATGATGCTTCTTTACCGGAAATGATTGGTTTGGACCTTTTTATGATCCTGATACCGGGCTTTATGGAGATCTTTACGTTGTGGATGAAGTGATTCGTGAACTGCAAGATAAGCAGGGATAAACTATAGGAGGGTGGGTATATTGATGTTTTTTTCTATATGAATATTTTTTCTTTTGAAAATTCTTTGTATATTTATATCGAATACCAATGGACTAAACAATAATGATATGCTGAAATTATAAAATAAAATCGTATTATTTATGGAGGCAAAGCAAATAAAAATACAAAAACAGAATAATAGTTCATGCGTGAAAAGAACTTCGCATACTATGAATATGGTGGATAATCGTATAAATCCACAGGTTCAGTTAATAGCGTCTATGCAAAGTGTTCAACGAAAAGGTAATAATCCTATATTACAGTTTGTTAAATTATCATGTAAGGCAGAAGTTAGATCCAATAAATATAGAGCAAATGCAGAAACAACTAATGTAGATACTGCTACACATTGGGCAGAACGAAGAATTAAAAATAGTCCGTTTAGTACTAATTTTGAAAATGTAACTAATCAGTACACAAATCAGAAATTTAGAACTCCATATTCTTGTGCTGAGCCTAAAGCATTGGCTAAAGCTATAAGTCGTATGGGGCCTGCCATTAGGTTTATCAATCAAGCGACCATATATCCAGCGATAGTTAAAGGAAAAGATCCTTGGGATAGTCCTAAAATAAAAGTAGGAGATGCATTTACTCGATGCTTAAATTGTCGACAATGGGCCGGAAAGGGGAAAGATAAAGTAGATATTGATGTCCTTCCTAAAAAATAAACTCTTTTCATACGTCGTGTGTAGAAGTAACAATGCTCAAATAGGCGGGTCGTTTTTTTATATACTCCCCAACAACACATTACTCTTTTAAAGAGCAGAGGCTACTTCCCCTTCATCCACCCCTTTCTCTCTTAAAATATCCCAGTACCGTGCAAGGCGACAGCTTGTGGCGGTCGCGATAGCGTGACTCAAACTCGTAGCGGGTGCAGAGCCAGCGGCAGAAGCAGCGGTAAGTGATGCGGAGGTTCAGGCGTCGTTGCAGGTCTTCATAAAATAGGGCGATCCGGCTGAAAAAGCTGCCTACCTGTTTTCGGGTGATTTTTCGTTTCCGGGGGGCTTGTGGTGAGGCGGCTTGTTCCTCCCTAACTATCAGGTAGCGCAGCACACGGATGTCTTTTTCTATCAATTCTTCTTTTTCACGCAGTCGCTGTTGTTTCTCTTCCTTCTTTCTTAATGACTCTTTCAGGTCCTGGATGCTCTTTTTCATTTTACTTTGAGGTTTGTATGGGATGGCGGATGCCAATGTTTGTTAAAACGACGTTAGGATCGGCAAAGATATACAAAAAGAGTATAGCATATCGTCCCGGGGATTGTTCTGCAAAGTCTCTTTAGATGTTTTTTGTAAAGATATAGATTCTGTTATCCGGCTATTTACACAATTTATATCTAAAGGAGACTTGTAAATTAAAAACAATGGATAAGATGAATGAAACATTAACAGTATTTATGATTTCGGAGATCGAAAGGCTCAAAGAAGAGGGGCGTGAACCGGCCCGGCGTATCTACCATAATATGCTGCGTACGCTTAGGGAGAGTGCAGGAAAAGAGGAGATCGGATTCGAAGAGGTGAGTCCGGTGTTTCTGGACAAGTATGAACATTGGCTGCTGGGAAAACGGTTGAGCTGGAACACGGTATCGACTTACATGCGTGCCTTGCGTGCGGGCTACAACAGAGGGATGAAAGGCCGCCCGGGATATGTGACCGGGCTTTTCGATAAGGTATACACCGGTACGCGCTCCGACGTGAAACGTGCTGTCAGTCCGGGGACAGTGGGGCGGATGATCCGGATGGCAGGACATCCGAATGGAAACGCTTCAGGGAAAGCCGTCGACTGGTTTGTGCTGATGTTTATGCTTCGGGGAATCCCGTTTGTCGATCTGGCTCACTTGCGCAGGAATAATCTCGATAAAGGAGTGCTGACCTACTGCCGCCACAAGACGGGGCAGGAGGTGACCATCACCGTACCGCATGAGGCGATGGAAATTATCAACAGGAGGATGGCTGAGAACTGCCATCCGAGCTATCTGCTGCCTATCCTGGGGCAACCCCGTACCCGAAAGCGGCATACAAAGAAAAATCCCACTCCTTATCAGGAATATCAATGTGCCCTGCGTAACCTGAACCGGCAGTTGGAACGGGTTTCGGTGGAGTTGAAACTGGGAGGCAGGCTCAGTTCATATTCGGCCCGCCATACGTGGGCCACGGTTGCTTTTCATCAGGAGACTCCCGTAGGAGTTATCAGCCGTGCGTTGGGACACTCCTCGGTGAAGGTGACCGAAACTTACCTGAAGCCTTTCGGGGATAGGGAAGTAGATCGGACAAACAGGAAGATAATCCGGTATGTGCTGAATGCGGTTTGAAAAACGAAAAATAGAGTGTATTATGCTTGTAATCAGAGAAGTATATAGACCGTTACTTTGTAGGTAACGGCAATGAATTATTGCTGCAAAATTGGATATTATTTTTCACACAAACAAATAAAAAGACAAGTTTTTTATAAAAAAGGCAATTAATTTTAAAAAAGATGCATGCTTTGCATTAGTTTTCCCTATTTTCTCCTAAAAAAACTATAAGAGGGGTTGGCCACGTTTACTGTTATTTAACGCGGATGAATATTCTATTGCCATCATCAGATGTTTTTTATTATTTAACGTGAGTTCGATATAAGGGTTAGAATTATTTATTTGAAAATTAGGAACATAGCGATAAAAGT
>NZ_JAFKPJ010000079.1:348-577 GCF_019633765.1 Bacteroides sp. 11BF | reverse complement strand
TGCCATCGAAAACCACGTGCTCAAAACCCCAACGGAACTGTACGGCGCCGAATTGGGGTTTGACACAGGTGATACCGTCCTCACAGATAGATGATTAGACGATTTATTCAGTTTCGCAAGATATTCGGACGTAATTCCTTGAACTTTCTTTCCTTCTTTTAAATCCTGATATTGATCAGGTGTATAAGCTTTGACACTCCCTTTAAAATCGGGATAAGAATACTGATAT
>NZ_JAFKPJ010000079.1:0-208 GCF_019633765.1 Bacteroides sp. 11BF | reverse complement strand
TGTGTTGTCGTCTGGTTAGTCAAAACAATATCATTCTTTGGTAAAACATGGCTATTCGCTGCCAAAGGATTTGCCATACTATCAGCACTTACACTTACCGTTTGAACTTGAATTATCGCTAAGGCTGCAGCTATCATAGTGATATATGCCCATACTTTTCGCAATTTAATTCCCCCTTTTTCTTAAAATGAAACCGCATTCACGGAGG
>NZ_JAFKPJ010000078.1:0-588 GCF_019633765.1 Bacteroides sp. 11BF | reverse complement strand
CTGAGGGATGATCAAATCATAAAGACTTGAATAATCACTAAAAGCCAAACGCTCTTGGGGTGCTAACATTGCGGTATTCTTTTGGTGACTCGAAGATACAAAAAAAACGGTATAAATCCGGATTTTCTTGGATTTATACCGCCATTTTTTTTATAGAAGGGAGACAGGAGGACTTTTTCAGTGCCCTCCCGTGAAATCCTCCTCTTTTTTACAGATACTTTTGACAAGGATACAACCCTGCCAGCAGCTTTTTATGTTTTCGCCTGATCCCTTACAAGTGCTTCTGGGAGTAATAAAATCCCTTGAATAAGCTTTGTTTTTCCGTCTGTCCGTATCCCCCTCTTCCCCTTTTTGTCCTCCTGGTCTTCCTTCCTTTTTTCTTCTTTTCCCTTTATATTACAATAATGTGTCCCCCCTTTCCTCTTTCCCTCCCTCTTCAAAAAACATGTTTAACAATAGCTCTATTCCTCAGTTACTTACAATAAAATTCACTTTTTATTCAAAAAAAGACCTTTAATAATTTGCCTTGTATTGGTAAATCGCGTACTTTTGCACCCGCTTTCCAAGAGATGGAGAGCCGATTGAAAT
>NZ_JAFKPJ010000077.1:0-604 GCF_019633765.1 Bacteroides sp. 11BF | reverse complement strand
ATTAGGCATGAGCTTCACCGTTGCCCTGAAGGTGATTACTGCGCCATTATAGCTCAGGATCATGCCGATACTTGTCGGCATCGTTGTGGTCGGCACTCGATTTTAACGCCTAAGTTGAAGCGGATGGTAACTGAGAAGCTAAACCTAGGTTGGTCCCCTGAAATGGTCGGTTATGCCGTTCACTGTGCGCCACACACGATTTACCACTGGATTTATCAAAGACAAGTCGATTTTCAGCCAAGCCAACTCTTTGATCACGGTAAACGTCATAAAAGAAGACAAGACCTTCGGTCGCGCTATAACCAAGCAGTAGGCACCTCAATTGAGATTCGCAGTGAGTCAGCTAATCGGCGAACCGAAAAAGGACATTTAGAGATGGATACAGTTCGCGGTGGTCGCGGGTCAAAGGCTGCTGTTTTGACCATTGTCGATCGGGTGACACGTTTAATGGCGACAACTAAGCTTGAAAACTTATCACAAAATGCTGTTCTCAAGGGATTTGCAAGACTGATGGTGGACTTTCCGGGTCCGGTTCGATCAGTGACGGTTGATCACGGTAAAGAGTTTTCCTGCGATCAGGCGCTTACAAAGCGCTATCGGATAC
>NZ_JAFKPJ010000076.1:0-616 GCF_019633765.1 Bacteroides sp. 11BF | reverse complement strand
CTATCGGGACTTGGTTATATGGTATAACAGAAACAAGAACTATAAATATATAGCACTTTAAAAATCAATGATTTATCTCGCAAACAAAAGGTTTAAAAGAAAATATTCTCATACAAATATTCACAAACAAATTTATTATGGTGAAAAGTAGTGAATCATCAGGCCATACTTTTCATCTTCTCTTGTGTTCGGAAGCCACTTTTATGTAAGTAAAATGAAGTGATCCATTTTTCAACACAAAGAAACATCTTATAACATATAATAAGGTTATTAGATATAATCTTTGGCACTTTTCAAGTTAATCAAATAGTATTTCAAAATAAAAACATATTACATTCATCCATTTTAATGAAAGCAGTCTCATACATAATATAAGAGATCAATATTATATATATAGCACTCTTCCATAAACAATCTTTTATGAGAACCCGGAGCCGATTATCTTAGTTTTTCAATATTATTTCGGTTATATAAAAAATATATTTAAAATATGCTTGTGAGTTTTTAATATAATATATATATTTGCAACGGTTTGATAGTATATAAATGAAAAGAAATAATAAATTTAACCTTTTTCATTTATTATTTAGGTAGTAAAAATACCAAGTACCGATAG
>NZ_JAFKPJ010000075.1:0-622 GCF_019633765.1 Bacteroides sp. 11BF | reverse complement strand
ACAAAAGGAAAAGGTGTTCGTGATTCCCGACAACATCGAGGAGTTCGACTTCCGAAACTATGTATAACAACTAAAAAAGAATGGAAATGAAAACGTAAAATGACGACACCCACGCGCACGGCGGTACAAGGTACAGCCAACCCGCAACGGACAGCCCCAAGTCCGTAGAAACAAACGGGCAACCACTAAAACCAAAGTAAAGTAATCAAGTATCAACCGCCCGAAAAAGGACTATCCACCCTTTGGACGGCACAAAAAAGAACAGTTTATGAACAAGAACATCAGACAAAAGTTAATCATCGCTGCGGCACTTATGATTGCCGCAACCGCCTCCGCTTTCGCACAGGGAAACGGTCTGGCTGGCATCAACGAAGCCACCTCTATGGTGAGTTCGTATTTCGACCCCGGCACGAAATTAATCTACGCCATCGGCGCGGTAGTCGGGCTTATCGGTGGCGTGAAAGTGTACGGAAAATTCTCGTCCGGAGACCCGGACACCTCGAAGACCGCCGCCTCGTGGTTCGGGGCTTGTATCTTCTTGATTGTCGCCGCCACTATCCTGCGCTCATTCTTCCTTTAATAAACAATGTATGGCTGAATACCCGATAAACAAGGGTATCGG
>NZ_JAFKPJ010000074.1:0-649 GCF_019633765.1 Bacteroides sp. 11BF | reverse complement strand
AGTACAGAAAAAGGGTCGATTAATGAAACTTTTAAATTTAAGAATATGAGTTATTCACAATTTATCATGGCTGTATTTGCCATTTATGTAGTTTACTACGCTGCCAACATCCTGTATGATGCTTTCCTAAAGCAAAGCAAAACCAATACAGGTGAAGAAGAAGAGATTATTTCAATAGGAGAGGAAGAAGAAATACCTCACAAAGTTGTAGATGAAGATTTTGAAACAGGCTCATACGAAAAAGAGGATGAAAAAAAAGAATCTGAACAGAATTATGTATCTGTAAATGAATCCATTGAAATGGAAGTTGAAACACAAGGTATTCCAATGGAACAACTTCTTGCTAAAGGGAAAAGCATGTTTTCACACGTAAATTTTAACAAATAAACAACTAATTTTTATTCAAATGAAAAAGTTTTTTTCAAAAATTGCTCAAAGAGCATTCGCTTTAGCCATTAGCATAATGGTAGTAACTAACACTTTTGCACAAGGTGCTGCGGGAATTGATGCAGCTAGTTCTGAACTTGCAACCTACATGGACCCCCTAGGAAACATGATGATGATACTAGGAGGTCTAGTAGGATTAGTTGGAGCAGTGCGAGTTTATTTAAAATGGAACTCTGGTGACCAAGATGTACAAAAGGCTGTT
>NZ_JAFKPJ010000073.1:0-766 GCF_019633765.1 Bacteroides sp. 11BF | reverse complement strand
ATGGCAGCTTTCGTCTTAGTTTCAAACGGCGATGCTAAGGTTCGAACCATGCAGCAAGCGCTCAACCGTAAATTCTCTGGGGAATTACAAGAATTGATGCCGTGTGATGGCGTTTATCAACGAGCAACTAATACAGCGTTGATTTATGCCTTACAACGAGCAATCGGTATGAGTTCTGCGCAAGCAAATGGTAACTATGGTCCAGGGACAATTGCCGCTACACCTACTGTTAATCAGGGAGCCAATAGCGACGTTGTCCAGGTCATCCAATACGGCTTGTATGTGAACGGCTTTTATACAGGGGCATTTGATGGCTATTTTAGTTCAGACGTAGCAACGGCAGTGGTAGCTTTTCGAAAGTTTATGAATTTACCGCCATTTAATAGCACAGCTGACCTAACCGTCATCAAAGGATTGTTGACTAGCAACGGCAATACTAATCGTGATTCAAATACTTTTGATACAGCAACTCAATTAAGTGCTGCACAGGCAAAACAACTAAAGCAATTCGATTTTTCAATAGTTGCTCGTTATCTAACTGGCAGCGTTGGTGCAGGGGCTGCCGAACGTGATAAATACTTGACTTCCACGGAACTTGCAAATCTTACTGAGGCTGGACTAAAAGTTGTGCCAATATATGAAGATGGTGGCTATGAGTTTGATTACTTTAGTCTACAGCAGGGAATTCATGACGGATTTGTTGCAAGTAGTACTGCTGCTAAGTTAGGGTTTCCGGCTGCAACTACGATTTACTTTGCAGTTGATG
>NZ_JAFKPJ010000072.1:0-776 GCF_019633765.1 Bacteroides sp. 11BF | reverse complement strand
GCCGATGGGCGGTAGTTCCTGAATGGTGTCGGTGTCTTTTCTTTTATGATGCAGCCGTTTTCCTGTATTCAAGTATAGAGAGAAACGACACAAAGAACTTTAGGGAAAAGAAATAGTAACGCTGTCTTTATCACTAAAATTATATATATCAATATTATATATACATATATTATTTGATTGACATCAACTTACGCCAAGTAACATTCAATTTATCTTGCATAATTACATAGTCTGCCATTTTCTTTTCTACCTCATTAAGAACCTCTTGATTAACTTCTTCCTTATGAATATTTACATACCTAGCCAACTGATTTATATTATTTCCTATACGTTTCATTTCCAAACAAATTTCATCCATCGAACGAATAAATTCTTTAGGGTCAATAAGACCAACTCCTTTCCTAAAGACTCTCTGTCTAAAATAATCTGACATACATTTGCTAGATTTAGAAGCTTTAGTTAGTTCTTCATATTCTAAATTCGTTAAGCGAACTTTCACTATTCTATCTCTTTTATTTGCTTTCATACTATGATACTAAATAATATATGCCCCCAAGTTGCGAGGGGGCTAAACTCCTGATTTATCAGGCAAGATTTGGTTTTTGTGGACACAAAAACACATCTTGCTATTAATTTCTACAAACGCAAATATATAAATTACTAAACACCCTCCCAAACAAAAGGGAAAAAAATACAATTAGATAAGTTTTTTTGGTATCATAATAATGTTCTCTTATCGTCCATGCCGGGCAGAACCCGGAAAAGTACGGTATCAA
>NZ_JAFKPJ010000071.1:0-806 GCF_019633765.1 Bacteroides sp. 11BF | reverse complement strand
GACTTTCTCATGAATTTCTCGGCTGATGTATATACATTGCCGCGTTTTGATTTCCGATGCTTCCAAGAAAACAGAGAGCGGCTTGCCCCTGCCTTCATCCTTGCGGAAGTCGCTGCCGGTCTTTTCCTGACCGTATCCGTTTGCACACTTTGCTGCATTGGCAGCGGTTCTTTCACTCTTTCCTGTTTGCAGGCACTCAGCCTGACGGTTCTTCTTTGTTCTTTTCATACTTCTTTGTTGTTTTTGGGGTATTTATAAATTATAGGATTCCATGTGCCGTTTGAACGATTCGTCTATCTCGTCTTGGAACAGCGTGAAATGGTGTGTCAGCACGTTGTCAAGAAAAGCCGCGATAGTCACCTCGTTGCCACCGATTACATGAAGCATCTTCTGTATGCGGTCGTGGTACTCCTTGCGGATATAGACCTGCTTGCCGAGTCTTGCCGTGACGTTGGACCCGCATATGAATACGGTGTCATAATCCAATTTTTCCGGCTTGCTGTTCCTGCGCCTGCGTTCCGGCTCCTCTTTGGAGTGCGAGGCAGGTGGAGAAACGGCTTCCTGTATCGCTTCTTTCGGAGGTGGAGAAGTAGCGTTTCCGTCCGTGCTTCTCGCTTCCGGCGGAATGCTTGTATCGTCCAGTCGAAACGAGTTGATTACGGCTTCGCTGTCGATGTCCTCGATTCTTGTTTTCTTTGCCATGCCGTTCAGTTTTTGATGATGCCGAGAATCTCATCGACGAGTTTGTCGAGGTTGCTGCCGCGTACCAGTATTTTGTCCGCCGGAAACGCCGTGGAGCGGAATAC
>NZ_JAFKPJ010000070.1:0-887 GCF_019633765.1 Bacteroides sp. 11BF | reverse complement strand
ATTTGGCTCTCTTTATGTGTATTCTCTGGATGGAAAATTCATAAAAGAAATAGAACTGCCAACGAGGGCGAATTATCAGTTGATAGAGGAGCTGGAGAGTAAGTATTTCGTTACATGGACATTACCTGCCTCTGAGAGTGATAATTGTATCAGCGTCATTTCTAAAGAGTCTTTCAAGAATGTGAAAGAATTTTGGCATGTACCTCCCGTTCTCACTACTCTGAATTCTAAACCTTTTTATAATTATGAACATAAAGTATATTTTTCCAATCCTTATCAAAATGAAGTATATGAAGTAAGGACAGATAGTTTACGGGTTGCATACCGTTGGGACTTTGGAAAAGATAATCTTGATTTAAAGGAGTATGGATTCACTTTATTAGAGGATCAAAAGGTTGAAGAATATAAATTAATGTTGCAGTATTTACGTGATTCTACTGTGCCTTATTTGTTAAGGCATCAATTTCAGAATAAAAAATATTATTATACCATGTTGACGTTTGGCTTTCGGCATCGGATAAATCTTTTTTATCGAAAGGATGACGGCAAGAGTTTCTTTTTTGAGAAAACAGCGGAAGGTGTTTTGCTCCATCCTTTANTTTTTTGAGAAAACAGCGGAAGGTGTTTTGCTCCATCCTTTAGCCTTTAATGAAGATTTCCTGACTTGTATTGTTTTCAATGAAGACTTTCCAAACTATGAAAAAGTGCTTCCTCCGGAGGAATATAAGAAGTTGGAAGAGCGTTTAGAAGATGATAACCCCTGTTTAATCAAATTTTATTTTAAATGAAAAATCTTATACTGGTGTTAGGTTGTTTTTTCTTTCTAATCTCATGTCAGCAGACCGAGAAGGAAAAACTTGAAGAACTTGTTAAAAATTGGAATGGGA